>NZ_JBSSAH010000005.1:0-126633 GCF_054058415.1 Thermostichus sp. MS-CIW-38
TCGGGCCTGTTTTGTTCTCTGGCAGAGCAGAGCAGGCTCAGGGCTACTGAAAGCCCGCTCCGTACCGCTTAGCGGTCGGAGTCGGGTAGTTTACGAGCTTCTGGCCGCTCGGTTCGGGCAGGCTGTAGGCAGCTTGATGAGGAGAAACCGGCAATGTCTTACTCAACCTCTTACTCCGTGTCTTACTCGAAAATCTTTTTCCCAGTTTGGGTGGCGGGGCTGCTGTTGTTGATCGGCGGCGGGATCCTGTTTGGCCTGTTGCGGGCTTTTGGGCTACCTATTGGGGAGCTGGCCGATTGGGCCATTGGGATCGCCAGCTTTTGGTGGCTGGTGGTGATCGTCACCCTTCCCTGGAACCTCTACTTTCAGGCCAAGGCCGTTCAGCAGGAGGCGGTTGTGTCTCAGGAACGAGGGATCCCGGTGGAAGATTCAACCTTGGCTTTCCTACAAAAGCTCAGCCGCTGGTCGTTGCGCGTGGCCATTGCCCTGCATGGGCTGTCGGCTCTGGCTTTCTATGGCTTGGCCGTTGGGCAAGTCACCCCCATTGGCTACCCCAGCGCCGTGGCTGCGGTGTTGTTAACGGCTCTGCGCCCGGCCATCCGGGGCTACGAGTATTTGGCCGACCGCTTGGCCCAGTTGCAAGGGCAAATCCAGATCCCTCGCGAAGATGCCATCGAGTTGGCCGAGCGGATAAAGCAGTTGACACGCCAAGTCGAGCAGTTGCAGGAGCAATGGGATCCCGGCAAGCCCGGTTCTTGGGCCCAACAGGAGGAAGAAACCCGGCGCTACCTGCGGCAGGAGCTGGCCGCGCTCAAAGCCCAACTGGAACAGTTCCGGGCCAGCAACGAGCTGGAGCACAGGCAATTGCGCCAGGAGACCCACCAAGCTGTGGCTCAGCTCAGTGTGGATAGCCAGTTTCTCGGCCATGTGCGGGAGATCCTGCGCTTCATCAAGGAAGCCTAGCAGGATCCGTTGTTCAGCCCTTCCAACTGGGCGGCAAATTGAGAAGGAACCAGCTTGGTGCCCACGCCGGCATCGGTCAGCAGCTCCAGCAATAGGGAATGAGGGGATCCCCCATCCAGAATGTGGGCCGCCCGCACCCCTTGTGCCAGGGCGCGAATGCAACACTGCACCTTAGGGATCATGCCGCCCCTGACCACACCTGTTTGGATAAGCTGGCGGGCCATCTCGATGTCCAGCAGGGTAATCAGGGAGCTGGGATCCTGGGGATCCCGGAGAATGCCAGGGGTGTCGGTGAGCAAAATCAGCTTTTCTGCCCCCAGAGAGGCCGCCAGTTCTCCCGCCACCGTATCGGCGTTGATGTTGTAGGCTTGGCCTGTCTCATCGGCAGCCACGCTGGAGATCACCGGAATCTGTCCACCTTCCAACAGGGTTTGCAGCAACTGGGGGTTGATGCTGCTCACTTCCCCAACAAAGCCAATCTCCGCCCGGCCCTGGGATCGCGCCTTGATCAAGTTGCCATCTCGCCCGCACAGCCCCACCGCCGATCCGCCGGCCAAGCTGATGAGCTGGACGATCTGCTTATTAACCTTGCCCACCAACACCATCTCCACTACTTCCATGGTGGCGGCATCGGTAACCCGCAAGCCATCCACAAACTTGAAGGGAATGTCCAGTTTTTGTAGCCAACTGTTGATCTCCGGCCCCCCCCCATGCACCAACACCGGGCGGATCCCCACACAGGCCAGAAAGACGATGTCTCGGAGCACCTCGGCCCGTCGCTCTTGGTGCACCATGGCTGCGCCGCCGTATTTGATGACAATAACGCGGCCCTGGTACTGCTGAATGTAGGGTAAAGCCTCGATGAGGATCTGCGCCCGCGTGAGGGGATCACACGCCGACCCGGTCGCCTCAGAAAGGGAAGAGTTGGTTTGCACTGCTGTAAGTCCCTAGAAGTCCAGAAAACCTGACCTAGAGTATCCCATTCTGCTTGCAAAGCAGATCTCAGGCTTTGGGCGTCAACTGGTGGTTTTTTTTCAAGCTCGCTTCCCCAACCCAAGGACAATTTGGTTGAGGAATCGCCGTCAATCTTCAGGTATGGAACGGGATCGCCAGCAAAGGCAATAGGGACAACCCCAACCAGGCCCAACCCCGAATGGAAGAAGAATGGGGTAGGGGATCGACGGGCCCTGACTCTGCCTGCTGCAGCAGGGCATCGATACGCTCCTGCAGCCGTTGCCCTGAGTCTGAACTCACGGCCATTGCAAAGCCAACCCAGGCCGCCGCCGGTTGCTCCACCACGCCATAGCCCACCACCTGCAGCAGGGCCTCTCCCAACAGCAAGGGATCCACCCGTTGGGCCGCCCAGCGATCCGCCCGCAGTTCCCGCAGAGTGAGCAATTCCTGCCAGAGGGCCTCGGTGTTGGGCAGCCAGCCGGTGAGGCGTCGCAGCCAGCCCACCCCAAACATCCACAGGGTGTCGCGGTAGTGGCGATGGGCTTCTTCGTGAGCGATTACAGCCCGCAAGTGCTCATCATCCAACTGCTCCAGCAGGCCGCGGCTGACCACCAACTGGGCATTCCACACCCCCACTTGAGCAGCAAAAGGAATCTCCAAATCCAGCACGTAGGCCGGAGAGCCATGCAAATCCACCTGGGCCAGAGCTTGCAGGTGGGCGCGTCGATAGGAGCGCCAGTATTCCCAAATCCAGTGCAAGGCCACGCCGCCAGCCACAGCCAGCAACAGCAGGGCACAGCCGTAGCAGAACCAGCCCCCCGCTCCGGCCATTTGTCCCCACGGCCCCATCCAGGCCAAGGCCAAAGCAGTGGTCAGCAACAGCAGCGGGGGCAGCAAGAAGTGGATCCAAGCCCGCTGCCAACGTCGGCCCCATCCCCCACTCCTGTCCAGGCGCACCTGGGCTCGCCACAGGCAACTGAGGCCCAAGCCCAGCAATAACATGCCCAAGTGGCTCATCGCGGATCCCTCCTGGCTTGACGGGCTGCCCGCAGCCGTTCGGCAATCGCCTGCAACTGGGACACGCTGGCCTGATCCAGGCTATCGGCAAAGGCTGCCACCGTATCGGGATCCCCTACAGCCAAAAACTGCTGCAGGTGGGTGAAGGCCCTGAGGCTGGCCGCTTCCTGACGAGAAAGACGAGGCCGCCACAGCATCGGCAAATGCCGCCCTTGGGGATCGGTGCGGCGCTCACAGCTCACCCAGCCCTTCTGGCTCAAGCGCTGCAAAACTGTAGTCACAGAGGCATAGGCCAGCTCCCGATCCGGATCGGCCAAGATGCGCTCGTGGATTTGACGGGTGCTGGCGCTGCCCAGATCCCAGAGGATCTCCAAGATTTCCGATTCCAGAGGGCCCAGCGACAGTTGCTTGGGACGATGCTTGGGCAACATGAGCCTTTGCCGGTGTAGGAATTTCTATCTAGCTAGATTAACTGTTGGAGTCTCAAGCCCCGCAGCCATTTTAAGGATCCGCTAAGCTCGAAGATGGTGGTTCTTCGTACTGTTTCTTCCCATGGCTGCTCCCACCTACCACACCATCACCTTCGGCTGCCAAATGAACCGCGCCGATACCGAGCGCATGGCCGGGATCCTGGAGTCCCTGGGGTATGTGGCCACCGAAGATGAGTTGCAGGCGGACTTAGTTCTCTACAACACCTGCACCATCCGCGACAATGCTGAGCAAAAGGTCTATTCCTACCTGGGCATCCAGGCACAGCGCAAGCGCAAGAACCCGGCCATCAAGCTCATTGTGGCCGGCTGTGTGGCCCAGCAGGAAGGGGAGAAATTGTTGCGCCGCGTCCCTGAGCTGGATCTGGTCATGGGCCCCCAGTACGTGAACTGCCTTGGGGATCTGTTGGCGCAGGTGGAAGCCGGAAACCAGGTGGTGGCCACCGAGCCGGTTGAGATCCCAGAAGACATCACCAAGCCCCGTCGCGACAGCCAGGTCACTGCTTGGATCAACGTTATCTACGGTTGCAACGAGCGCTGCACCTACTGCATCGTGCCGCGGGTGCGAGGGCAAGAGCAGTCCCGCCAGCCCCAGGCCATCCGCGCCGAAATCGAAGACGTGGCCAGAGCAGGCTATCGAGAGGTGACGTTGCTGGGGCAGAACATCGATGCCTACGGACGGGATCTGGATCCGAAAACCAACCTGGCCAGCTTGTTGCGCTTCGTCCATTCGGTGGAAGGTATTGAACGGATTCGCTTTGCCACCAGCCACCCGCGCTACTTTACCGAGGAGCTGATCGCCACCTGCGCCGAGCTGCCCAAAGTCTGCGAGCACTTCCACATCCCCTTCCAGGCGGGCAGCAACGAAGTGCTCAAGGGGATGCGGCGCGGCTACACCCACGAGCGCTATCGCCAGATCATCCAGCTCATCCGCCAATACATGCCCGAAGCCGCCATCAGCGCCGATGCCATTGTCGGCTTCCCGGGAGAGACCGAAGCTCAGTTCCAAGAAACCCTGCAACTGGTGCAGGACATTGGCTTTGACCAAGTGAACACCGCCGCCTACTCCCCTCGTCCCGGCACCCCCGCCGCTGAGTGGCCCGACCAAGTGCCCGAGGAGGAAAAAAGCGACCGCCTGCAACGGCTGAACCGACTGGTGGCCGAGGTGGCCGCCGCCCGCAGTGCCCGACTCCTAGGCCAGGTGCAAGAGGTGCTGGTGGAAGGCCCCAACCCGAAAAACCCCCGCCAGGCGATGGGGCGTACCCGCGGCAATCGCTTGGTGTTCTTCGAAGGGGATCCGGAGCAACTGCAGGGATCCCTGGTGCCGGTGCGCATTACCGCCACGCGAGCTTTTTCGCTGACCGGAGAGGCAGTTACCGTCCGCGCGAGCGGGCCATAGGATGAAGGCTCTCACAAACACAACTTTCCCCAGTTCCCTCTTGTCCGATTGCGCCGGCGGAGCGCCTCTCCAGGGAGCTGTTTCGCTGAGAAAAACCATGCCCTCCTGGGTGAACAGCTTTAAGGCAACCGCCAGGCAGTCACTGCCCTTTCCGCCACGCCGACCAGGGCACAACCACCGCCCTAGCTAGCTTTCTTCCGCGCAGCAGTAGAACGGAGCTTCATACACAACGTTTTGGCAACAGCAACAGGCCGGCGCTGGAACAGGCCCCGAATACCTGCCCTGCCTAGCGCAAGATTTCAAAATCCAAAACGGGCTCTGTCTGGGTCACGCGGTAGTACCCGGCCTGGGTACGAACCGAAGCCTGATAGGGACTGGGCAAATCCAGCGAGCGCAGGGGTGGGATGTTGGTGCGCTGGTTCAGCAGCGTGGTGAAGAAGGCGGTGGTCTGCCGGGCCTGGGAGCGCACCACCTCCTCAGGGAAAATGACCGGATCCACATTCCTGCCTGTATCCAACAGGATCCTATCCAGGGCATCTCCCACCGGATAGGAAGGATAGGCAATTTGGGCCAAGGCGGATCCAATCGGGATCCCGGCGGACAGACAACCCAGAAGAATGGCCGAAGTCAGACGCATGTGCTGGGATTCCTCCTGCGCTACAGCTTTTCCTCAACACCGGAAAAAAGGGGGGGTTGGACGTTGCCAATCAACCTTGATCCCCGTGCAGCCTACCTTTTGACCGGCGGCTAGAGCGGATTCTACTCGAAATGCCTCAATTGGCAACCGCCTGCAACCCAATGGAGGGCCAACATGACAAAGGATCTCGCCGCCGACTAGGATCAGGATGCTCTGCTTGGGATCCTTAGACCTGTGAGTGTTTGTGTTCGCATTGCCCCCAGCCCAACCGGAAATCTGCACATCGGCACCGCCCGAACGGCAGTGTTCAACTGGCTGTATGCCCGTCGCCACGGTGGCCGGTTCATTTTGCGCATCGAGGACACCGACCGCGACCGCTCTTTGCCCCGCTACACCCGCAACATTTTGGCGGGCCTGGCCTGGTTGGGCCTAGACTGGGACGAAGGGCCGATCTACCAATCCAAGCGCATCGAGCGCTATCAAGCGGTGGTACAGCAGCTTCTGGATCGAGGGTTGGCCTACCGCTGCTACGTCAGCGAGGCGGAGCTGGAGGAGATGCGCGCTGCCCAGAAGGCCGCCGGCAAAGCCCCCCGCTACGACAACCGCCACCGCTTTCTCACCGAAGCCCAGCGACGGGCCTACGAAGCCGAGGGTCGGCAGCCGGTGATCCGCTTCAAAATCGAGGAGCCCCTGGAAGTGTCTTGGGTGGATCTCATTCGCGGCCCCATTACCTGGAACACCCAGGACTTGGGAGGAGACATGGTCATTGCCCGAGCGGATGGCTACCCTCTCTACAACTTGGCGGTGGTGGTGGATGACATCGACATGGGCATCACCCATGTGATTCGCGGCGAAGATCACATCGGCAATACCCCCAAGCAGATTTTGCTCTACCGTGCTCTTGGCCACGAACCTCCCCAGTTTGCCCATTCTCCTTTAATCCTGAACCCGGAAGGGAAAAAGCTCTCCAAACGGGATGGGGCAACTTCGGTGACGGAGTTCCAGCAGCTGGGCTTTTTGCCAGAAGCTCTCAAGAACTATTTGGCCTTGCTCAGTTGGTCTCCTCCAGATGGGGAAGAGCTTTTCTCTCTGGAAAAGGCGGCTGCGCTGTTCGACTTTGACCGGGTTAACCGTGCGGCTGCCCGCTTTGACTGGGACAAGCTCAACTGGATCAACAGCCAGTACATCAAGCGGCTTTCCCCGCCAGAACTGGTGGAGCGGCTCACCCCCTTTTGGCAGGCGGCAGGGTTTGACCTTTCCGAGGTGCCGGATCCCACCTGGTTGGAAGATGTGGCCCGCCTGATTGCCGATGGTATCGACCGCCTGGCAGAGGCTCCTCCGCTCAGCCGCTTTTTGTTTCAGGAGCCCCTCAGCTACACGTTGCCAGCTCTGGAACAGTTGCGCCTGCCTGGGGTGGCAGAGGCTATGGCTGCAATGGCCACCACGTTGGCTGCTGCCGAGCTGCCCCAGGTTTCGGCGGACAGCTTAAAACCGCTGGTGGATCAGGTGGCCAAGGGCCAGAACATGAAAAAGGGCCTGCTGATGAAGAGTTTGCGGGCTGCCCTGACAGGGGATCTGCAGGGGCCGGATTTGCTGGAATCTTTTGCCCTTCTCCAGCGGCGGGGCTGGGCTTTGGGGCGGTTAGAGGCTGTGCAGAAGTTGGTTCCTTGTTGATGGAAGCCCATCTCTTGCTGTCATGCCTTCGGTTGCCTCTGTTGAAAGTGCTCCGCACCGCTGCCGCAATCGGGATCCCATGCTGTCACGCCAGCTACAGGCTGCAAACCAAATTGTCCAAGAACTGGTGCTGCTCTCTTCTCAGTTATCTTCCCCATCCTCTTCGGACTCTGTAGAGACGAGGGAGCTGGAGCAGTGTGTGCTCAAGTTGGCCCAGACCTTGGTACGGCAGATGGTGGATCGTCTGGGTGCAGCCTCAGCTCGCCTTTGGTTTTTCGACCCGCAGGAAGGATGTTTTCAGTCGGTGGCCCATGCCGGCCTGCTCAGTCCTGCTCACGACCAAATTCAGCGGATCTATCCTGACGACAGCCCTTTGGGACGGGTGGCCCAGGAGGGGCTGCCGCTTTTGAGCAACAATCCCGCCCAAGAAGCCTGGATGCCCGCCCCGGAGTGGGTGAAGGCCAATGGCTTGCGAGGCTTTGTTGCCTACCCGATTAACCGGGGGGAGGAGCGGCTGGGGGCTTTGGCTCTGTTGAGCCGGACACCTCTGGAAGCCAGCTTTCTGGAAGTGGTGAAGTTCCTCTGTTCCTATATCGCCAGCGCCATCATCAATGCCAAGCTGCTGGAGCGCAGCCGACGGCAGGCGGTGCGGGAGGCGCTGCTCAACCGCATCACCAGCACTGTTCACCGCTTTTTGCAGTGGGATCAAATCGTCAGCACTGCCCTGAAGGAGCTGCAGCAGGCCTTTCTCTCGAAAGGGGTGAAGGGGCTGAGCCGCTGCTGTTTTTACAGTCTCAGCCCGGATCAGCAGACGGTTCGGGTCAGCCATGAGGCCCTGAGCCCTGGGCTAACCCCCTCCCTAGGAGAGGTGTACCGGATCCAGGACTTTGGCTCGCTGTGCGAGCGCCTGCGGACGGGGCAGGTGGTGCAAATAGCCTTGCCTCTGCTGCCGGATCGAGATCTCCTGACCCCAGAGGGGTTGGCCGCTCTCCAGGCGCTGCAGGCTTGCTCGGCGGTGCTGATCCCGGTGCAGTCGGTGGGCTCGGCAGGAGTAGGGCTTTCGGAGGTTGGCGGGAAGGATGGGGGACGGCCCGGTTTGGCTGCAGAGCCAGGGGAGATGATTGGGTTGTTGGGAGTGTACGTCACCACACCCCACCTTTGGCAGCCGGAGGAGATCGAGCTGTTGCGCTCGGTGGCCTCTCAACTGGCCATTGCCCTCACCCGTTCCAGCCTGTTCGAGCATGCCCATCAGCAGACGGAACGGCTGGCTCTGTTGCACTCGATCACGGCGGCGATTCGCTCCAGCCTGGAGCCCACCACCCTCTTCCATGCGATCACCCAGCAGATCGGGGCGGCTTTTCAGGCAGATGTGTGTATCTTGGCCCTCTGGCAGCCGGAGCAGGAGCTGCTACACCCTGTTGGCCTTTATGCGCCGCAGCTTTCCCCCACCGTTCGCGTGGGCGGGACGGAGTCGTTGCTGGACACTCTGTTGCCGACAAGGGGGCCGTTGGTGGGATCCCCAGATTGCCCCTGGGTTGAGCCTGGGATCCCGCCGGACTTGCCGGAGACGATTCGAGCCAAGTTGCGCTTGGGGGCCAGTTTGCTCGCCACCTTGAGGGGGCCTGTGGTGGTGCCGGAGCCGCAGACGGCTCAGTCCTGGGCCGATCTAAAGCCTCAGAGCCAGGGGAGTGGGCTGTTGTTGGTGCCCCTATTTGCTTCTGAGCATCCGGACAGGCCCCAAGAACTGTTGGGGGGCATTGCCCTAATCCGCTACCCTGGCAGCGATTCCCTGACCCCTCGTCCTTGGCAGCCGGAGGATCTGGAGTTGGCAGAAGCCGTGGCCGAGCAGGCGGGGATCGCCCTCAAGCAAGCGCGGCTTTACGAGCAAACCCGTAGCTCTGCCCAGCGGGAAAGCCTTTTGCGCCAGATTGCCCAGCGCCTCAGCGGCACCTACAATCCCCAGGAGGTGGTGCAGATTGCCCTCGAGGGCATGGCAGAGGCTTTGCAGGTTGAGCGGTGCAGTTTTGTGGCGCCCTGCAGTGGCCATGAGCCGTTCGCAGCCTCGTCGCGACAGCCTTGCGGTTCCCCTTCCCCTGCCGTAGGCAGAGCAACAGCCCCACCAGAGGCGGGACGGAGTCCTTTGGCTCAGCAACCCTTGGCCGGCGCTCCTGCAGAACCTCTGGCCATCATCCAAGAGTATTGCCGTCAGCCGGGGATCCCTTCCCAAAGGGGACAGACGCTGCCCCCTGAGCTAAGCCAGCTCCTCTGGGTCAATTGCTACAGCCACCTGAACACGCTGCTGATTCCAGATGTCAACACCTTCCCATTGTCTGCCCACGCCCGCCGCCATCTGCTGCAAAAGGGCATCCGCTCCCTGTTGGGTGTGCCGATAGTCACCGATGCTCGCCAGGTGGCCGGGGTGCTTTGCGCCTTCATGCCGCCGTTTGAGCCGGCAGTTCGGGGAAGCAAAACCGCCGATATCGCCTCAGAAGCCGCCGGATTTTCCCCCAGAGATACGGACTTGGTGAACGCGCTGGCGGACATTGCGGCAGTAGCCTTGCAGCGGGCCTCTTTCTACGAGCAGGTTCGCCGTCAGGAGGCGACGGCAGCAGCTTTGCGGGGCCTAACCGAGGGGCGAGAGGCGGAAAGTCGTCGGTTGGCCGCCGATTTGCACGACCAAACCTTGGCAGATCTGGGAGCTTTGTCTCGCCAGATCCAAGAGCTATCCGGCGATCCGACCATTGGCCCAGCCGGACAGGCTCAGTTGCGGGCCATGAGCGCCCAACTGCGAGAGACCATGGCCGAATTGCGCGGGATCGTGGAAGATTTGCAGCCGACGGCCATGCGGGCCTTTAACCTTGGCCCGGCTCTGCGCAGTCTCCTGGAACGGGCCGCCCAACGTTCCCCCCATCCTCTCCTCACCCGTTTCGACAACCAAGCCGATGGCCTGCTCTCCCGTCTCAGCCCCACCTGCCAGAGCAACATTTTCCGCATCGTGCAGGAGGCTCTGAACAACATCGTCAAACACGCGGGGGCACGGCGCATCGATCTCATCATTCAGCCCAAGGCGCAACAGGACGCCGGTTCCTCTATCAACCCTCAGGCTCCCTACACCCACTTGGAGCTGAAGATCATCGACGATGGCTGCGGTATGCCGGCGTCCAAGAGTGGGGTGGATCCCGCCCAGCCGTCTGGCCATGGACACGGGTTGCTCAACATGCGCTACCGAGCCGAGTTGATCGGGGCAAGCATTGCTTGGCGTAATCGCCGCTTTGGCAGTGGCACAGTTGTAGAGCTGCGAGTCCCTCTGCCGCCGAGTCCCCGATCTTGCGGCTAGCCCCCCCTTTTCTGAGGTAGCAGACGCAGCATTTTCAGTCTCAACCTGTTCTATAGTCGTTTAAGCTCAACGGATCCCCGGTTGTCTGACCCGTTTGTAGGGGATCCTCTCACGCTGGCAAGGCGGAGTTTTTGCGCTGTCGTTAACACTGCGAGGAGAAGCATCTGTGGCCTATCGTGTGACTTTGATCCCTGGGGATGGCATTGGCCCGGAAGTGGCCAAGGCGATGACCACGGTCTTGGAGGCTACTGGGGTTCGGTTCGAATGGATCCCGGTAGAAGCAGGAGTGGAGGTGATCGAGAAATACGGCACCCCCTTGCCACCCCAGGTGTTGGAGTCCATTCGGGAAACCAAAGTGGCGATCAAAGGGCCGATTGGTACTCCCGTAGGTACTGGCTTTCGTTCGGTCAACGTGGCCATTCGCAAGGAGCTGGATCTTTTCGCCAACCTGCGCCCGGCCAAATCCATGCTCGGTGTCAAAAGCCCTTTTCAAGACATCGACCTAGTGGTGGTGCGGGAAAATACCGAAGATCTCTATGCCGGGATCGAGTTTGAACGGGGCACGCCGGAAGCCATCCAGGCGCGGGAGGAAATGATGCGCCTTTCCGGCAAACCCATCCGCGAGGGATCCGCCATCGGCATCAAGCCCATTTCGGACTTCGGCAGCCGCCGCATTGTCAAATTTGCCTTTGAGTACGCCCGCCAGAATGGCCGCAAGAAGGTGACGGCAGTGCACAAAGCCAACATCATGAAATTCACCGATGGCTTGTTTTTGCAGGTGGCGCGGGAGGTGGCCCAGGAGTACCCCGACATCGAGTTTGAAGATCGCATCGTGGACAACATGTGCATGCAACTGATGCAAAAGCCGCAGCTCTACGATGTGCTGGTGCTCACCAACCTCTATGGGGACATCATTTCCGACTTGTGCGCGGGGATGATCGGCGGGCTGGGGGTGGCGCCGGGGGCCAACATCGGCGACGGCATTGCGGTTTTTGAGGCCATTCACGGCTCTGCTCCCAAATATGCCGGCCAAAACAAAGTCAACCCCTGCGCTCTGATCCTCTCCGGGGCGATGATGCTGCGCTACCTAGGAGAGCGGGAGGCTGCCGCAAGGGTGGAGGCGGCGGTGCAGGCGGTGATCGCCGAGGGCAAGCAGGTCACCTATGACCTGGCCACAGGGGATCCCGTCGGCACTCAGGAGATGGCAGAGGCCATTGCTGCCCGCGTGCAGGAGATGGCTCCGCAGTAGGGTTTGGCGTCAAATGTTTCTGATCCCAGGCTCCTCAAAAGGGAGGGACTGGGGGCCTCAGTACCCCAAAGCCAGATCCACCACCCCCAGCAAGGGATCCCCGGCCCGGAAGCGCCGCACATTTTCTCGCACCCGCTTAGAGAGGGCTGGGACAATCATGGCATCGGTAAGAGCAGTGTGGGGGGTAATCAGGCAGTTGGGCAAGCTCCAGAGGGGATGCCCATCCGGTAGGGGCTCGGGATCCGTAACATCCAAGGCAGCCCCGCGAATGACCCTCTGCTGCAGGGCGGCCACCAAGTCGGGGGTCACGATGTGTTTTCCTCGCGCCACATTCACCAACCAACACTGGGATCCCATCTGCTCCAACTCAGCTTGGGCGATGATCCCCTCGGTTTCCGGCGTGAGGGCCAAAGCCAGGATCACCACATCTGCCCCTGCCAACACCGTTTGCCGTTCCGCGAGTGTCACCACCCGCGTGGCCCCCGGCAAGGGATCCGCCTTGCGACGCACCACGTCGACGGAGCATTGAAAAGGCTGCAACAGCTTGATCAACTCTTGGGCGATGCCCCCGGCCCCGAAAATGACCACACGGCTACCCCAGAGGCTGGTACCGGAGCCCTCCTGCCAAGTTTGGGCCAAGGCGCGGATCTTCAAGTCGCGCAAGCCGGCCAAGGTCAAGGCCAAGGCATGTTCCGCCACTGGCTGGGCATAGACCCCCTTGCCACAAGTCCACACATAGGCAGGATGCAAAACCCCTGCCCGAACAAAGGGTTCCACCCCTGCCCAGGGCAGCTGCACCCAGCGGATCCCTTTCCCTTCCGCCAGACAACGCTTCAGGCCAGGCACATCAAAGGCATCGGCCCAGACCAAGGCTTCTGCTTCTGCCAGGGGCACAATTTCGCCGCCCCCCGCCAAAACAGCCTCTTTGAGCCAGGGGCGAAGATGGCCGGGTTCGACGGCAATGCGTTTGCCTTGGATGCCCATAGGAACCGTTGGATGAGGCTTTCCCCTTGCCAGGATACTGTCGGCAGAGCGAGAGATGGCATGCACGGGCAGCCGCAAAAACCGGTGATCGAGTGTTAAGGGATCCCAAAGGGATCCTGGGCCACTTCCATAGGATCGCTAGGGTGAAAATTAGGGCTGCTGTGTTGGCTCAATCCTTAAGTAGGTAGCATTCCCCAATGACCCTATCCGAACTGCTGATCTTGGTGACGCTGCTCTTTCCCGGGATCCTGTTGTCGCTCATTGTGATGGGAACCTTTGCCGCAGGGGGATAATCATCTCCCAATGACAATGGTGAAGCCCTAAAGACGTGAAGACATGTCCAAAACCAAGCTGAGCGCCTGGGTCATGGGCTGGGGGTTAGCCTGCACTGCTGCTCTCTTTTTGCCCAGCGTGGCTGCTCAAGCTCAGATGGCCCTTGGCGGGCAGCCGGTGCGGGTGGTGCAAGGGATCCCTTTGTACCAGAAGGAAGTCTGGATTGAGGACAATCGGATCCCAGTTTCCATCGTGGTGGTTTCTCTCGCAGCGGGCCAACTGCGGCCTATCTGGGCTGCACCTGCGGGGCTGGTGGGTCTGGGGGAGCTGTCTTCCTTTGGCCCCGAACAGGGAGCAGTAGCCGCCATTAACGGTGGGTTTTTCAACCGCAACACCCGTCAGCCGCTGGGGGCGATTCGTCGGGATGGCCGCTGGATCTCCAGCCCCACTTTGGGCCGTGGGGTCATCGCTTGGTCGGATGGGACGGCAGGGCAAGAAGGGGGATCCGTGCGCTTTGCCCGTCTGCAGATGCAAGCAGAGCTGCGCAATGCCATTGGGGACCGGATCCCGGTGGTGGGCATCAATACAGGCTATATCCTGCCCGGCATCTCCCAGTTCACCCCCGACTGGGGATCCACCTACACCACCCAAACGGACGACGAAATGCTCGTGATGGTGCGGCAGGATCAGGTGCAAGAAATTCTGGTGGCTGGCCTGGCCGGCAGTTTAACGGTACAGATTCCCAGTGAGGGGTATGTATTGGCAGGGCGGGGGCTAGAAGGTGCCCTAGAAGCCCGCAAGCTGGTTCCTGGGGATCGCCTCAGCCTTCATCTGCGCTTGGATCCGCCCGAGCTGGAGGTCTATCCCCACATCCTAGGGGCAGGGCCGCTCTTGCTCTTGGATGGGCAGGTGGTTTTGGATGCCCGATTGGAGGCATTTCAACCCCTCTTTCGCAGGCAGCGAGCCGCCCGCAGTGCCATTGGCCAACTGGACAGCGGACATTTGCTGCTGGTGACCGCCGGCAATGCCCAGGAAAACCAAGGGCTTACCCTGCTGGAGATGGCGCAGTTGATGCAGCAATTGGGCTGTCGCCATGCCTTGAACTTGGATGGGGGCAATGCTTCCACCTTGGTGCTGGGGGGAGAGGCCGTCAATTGGGAACACCGGCACCCAGAAGCCAGCCCACCCAACAGTGAGACGGATCCCAGTCCCTCCCGGCGGCGTACACCCCGAGTTCACAATGGCTTGGGATTTTTCCCAAGTCCAAGTCGGTAGCAGAGAACAAAGGCAGCCTTTCGTACTGGCAGGAAGTGTCTTTTTGATCCAGGGATCGAGGGTGGGATCCCCGGGCTTCCTGGCTGATTGGAGGAGGGGGCAGGTATTCTCCAGGATTGGATCTACCTTCTCAAGAAAAAGATCTCTCCCCCCGCCAGAGGAAGGACTCGGCTTTGATTGCGCAGGCTTTGATTGCGCAATGGGATCCCGGCAATCTCGGCACCCAAAGCTCCGGAGCTTGTGCAGGTCAATCTTAAATGGGATCCAAACTGAACGCCCAATGCTCATTTCTCAAGAAATAGAGATTAAATTAAGTAGAAAACATTGGCCTTGAGACCGGTAAGAAAAATGATCAAAGAGGCGATCTCTTGAAGAAGACGACCTCAGAGTATAAAAGGCACGCAATTCTTTACGCTTCTGCTAAATCAGATGCTGGTTTTCAAAAAAGTATTGTCAATAATCCATTTTTTGACGAAGATGATTGACGAATTTATATTTCTTCACTCTCGAGGTTAGAAATTAACTCCTTGGACTTTTGGTTACAATTCTCTCTACTACGAATGTTCGCTAATGTGTAGGCCTACCCGGCTCCCGACCAAATGTATAGTTATTTTAAAAATGACTATCTCTCCTGGTGGACAAGGCTTTTGGGGTAGGTTGACCCTTGCTCCTCTCTCGTGGGTGGGCTGCTGGTACTGGCATTCCTGTTTGTGAGAGTTAATCTTATTTGGAAGAAATTGATCTTTTTCTCAAATTTTTATAGAGCACCTCTATACTCAAGTGAGATAGCCCCACACACAAGCTTCTGGGCTAGGCCTGAAATTTTATTGAGATCCCCTGTCAAAGCTTTTCAGGTATTGCCTCTTGTGCCAAAAGGCTAGGATGGGCAAGGATTGTATTTTCTATTACTCTATTGGGGATGATTTGTATGCCAGCTAGAAGCAGAACCGACTCATTGACGGATACGCACAGGTGGTGTTTCATGGAATCCATAGCCGACGCTCTCCACCACTTGTAGGCCTTGTAACCTAGGGCCGTGTTCTCTAGCCTGCTCGCGAGATAGAACGTGGTTTGCACTGCTTCTCCAAATCCTATGCCTTCCTCCAAGGATGCCGCTCCTGTAGCCCGCGCCAAACAGCCTGCGGCTCAAGCCAGCCCTGCTGCCGGCGAGCTTTTCCTTCAGCAGAATGGATCCCTCTCCGCCCAGTTGGTTCCCCAGGGATCCCTGCAGCTTTACACCCACCCCAGCCGAGGCATGTTTACGCCCGTCATGGCTCAGGCGATGCGCTTGGCAGGCCAGGGAACGCGGGTGCTGATCGTGCAATTTCTCAAGGGTGGGATCAATCAGGGGCCCAAAAATCGTCTCTCCCTGGGCAGATCCTTGGAGTGGGTTCGTTGTCGCCTGCACCGGTGCATCGATACACCTCACCTAGAGCCTGAGGAGCGGGTGGCATTGGATGAGCTGTGGCAATTTACCCAGGAGGCTGTCAGGAGTGGCCGCTATGACTTGGTGGTGTTGGATGAGCTGAGCTTGGCTGTGAAGTTGGGCCTGATCTCAGAAGCGGAAGTGCTGAGCTTAATCGACCAACGCCCCATCTCCATGGACATGGTGATCACCGGGCCGGAGATGCCAGATTCGTTTCTGGAGCGGGCCGACTTGATCACGCAGTTGCGCCTACGTGGAACCCCAGGCCCAGGGCTGCGCACTGCCGATGCGAATTTTGCCTGCTCTCTGGATCCCCCTCAAGTCAGCGGCACAGGTGCTATGCCTACAGCAGCCCATGTTGCTCCGCACCGCTGACAGAAGCTGACAGAAACAGTACATATGGTAACTGTTGCTTTTCCCCCCACTCCCTAGGGAACCGGCTGCATCCATGTTAAAAAACGACCGCTGGATCTGTGAGCAAGCGCGGCGAGGGATGATCGAGCCGTTCTGCCCTGAGCTGGTGCGCGCTGTTGAGTCTCGGCCTGTTTTGAGTTACGGGCTGTCCTCCTATGGCTACGACATCCGCCTGTCGCCGGTGGAGTTCAAGATCTTTCGCCATGTGCCCGGCACGGTGGTGGATCCCAAGCGGTTTAACCCCAAGAATCTGGAAGCGGTGGAGCTGCACCACGACGAGATGGGGGATTACTTTATCATCCCGGCCCACTCCTATGGGTTGGGGGTGTCTTTGGAGCGGCTGCAAGTTCCGGATAACATTACCGTGATCTGCATTGGCAAATCTTCCTATGCCAGGGTGGGCCTGATTGCCAACCTGACGCCCGCTGAGGCGGGATGGCGGGGTTATCTCACCCTGGAGTTTTCCAACGCCTCCAGCGCCGACTGCCGTGTGTACGCCAACGAAGGGGTGGTCCAGCTTCTTTTTCTGGAAGGGGATCCCTGCCAAGTGACCTACGCCGACCGCGCTGGCAAGTATCAGGATCAGCCGCAGCAGGTGGTGGTGGCCAAGGTTTAGCTGCTTCCCTCAAAAGGGAGAGGGTTGGCGGGATCCGGTTGGCTATGCTGGATCCACGTAGAACCCCATCTTGATTCATCTCCATGCCTGACTCTTTTTCGCCTGCTGCCGCTCCCCCCGGTGAGGCTGAGCCTTTGGGCGATAGGGAACCCAATCCGGATCTGCTCACAGCTTCCTACGACTACACCCTCCCTCCAGATCGGATTGCGCAAACGCCGGTGGAGCCCAGGGATCAGGCGCGGATGCTGGTGGTGTACCCGGATAGGCACGAGCATCGCCGCTTCTGCCATCTGCCCGACTACCTGCGGGAGGGGGATCTGCTGGTTCTCAACGATACCAAGGTGATCCCGGCCCGCCTGTTCGGGGCTAAGGAACCCTCTGGGGCGCGGGTCGAAGTGTTGCTGCTGGAGCCTTGCCTGGAAGGGATCCCTGCCGCCGCCCAACCTCTGCCGGATCAGGCGTGGAACTGGCGGGTTTTGGTCAGGCCGGGCAAACGGGTGAAGGTGGGGGATCGGATTGGTTTTTGGAGCAAGCAGGGATCCCCCTCTGGGCTGAGGGCCACCGTTCTGGCTTTGGATCTGGAAACCGGCGGGCGAGTGGTGCAGTTTGAGTGGGAAGGGGCGCAACCTTTTGAGGAAATCCTGGAACAGGTGGGCCGGATCCCGCTTCCTCCCTACATCAAGGCTTCCGGACAGGTTCGCCCTCAAGACTACCAAACCCTCTGGGCCAAACACCCCGGCTCGGTGGCTGCTCCCACGGCAGGGCTGCATTTTACCCAGGAGCTGCTGGAGCGGCTGGCCCAAAAAGGGATCCAAACCGCCTACATCACCCTGAACATCGGCCTGGGTACCTTCCGACCGGTGGAAGCGGAGCGGGTAACCGAGCATCGTCTCCACAGCGAGTGGCTCAAGGTGCCGGCAGAAACGGTGGCAGCCATCCAAAAAGCCCAAGCCCGCGGGGGGCAGGTGATCGCGGTGGGAACGACTGTGGTGCGCTCTTTGGAAACCGCGGCAGCCTCTGGCACCTTGCAGCCTTGGCAGGGGAAAAGCGATCTCTTCATCTACCCCGGCTACTCCTGGCGGGTGATTCAAGGACTGGTCACCAATTTTCATCTGCCCCGCTCCAGCCTGATGATGCTGGTGGCTGCGCTGATCGGGCGGCAAAGGCTGCTGGATCTCTACCGAGAGGCCGTCGACCAGGGGTATCGCTTCTATTCCTTTGGGGATGGCATGCTGATCCTGCCCTAGGGCTGGGGCTGACCTCCCTGGGATCCCTTGAAGGAACCGGCCTCCGCTTCTGCTTCAACTGGGGTCGAAGGACGGTTTTGCCCGCCGGCAAACCAGTTCCGGATGCGATCCCATTCCACCTGATGGTAGCCGTCCACCGCCCAATTGGCCCGCCGCTGCAGCATGTGCAGAGGAAAGAAGGTGGCCAGAGCCAGCACCGGGATCCCTGCCGAACGGGCTGCCTGAATGCCGGAGTAGGTGGCTTCAATGCTCAAACACGCCTGGGCAGGCAATTCCATCCGCTGCAAAAGCAGGCGGTGCAAGTGTCCTGGGGAAAATATTGGGCCTGCATCATCCCCCGTCACTCGATAGGAGCCCACATCGGTCAACCGTATCAGGGCCGGGCAACAGGACTGGAAACGCTCCAGAAAAGCGGTCACCTCGGCTGCCGATTGGCCGCACAGCAGGCCGACCTTCAGTTGCAGCCGCTCCAGCGTCTCCAAAGTTTCCGCCAAACCGGGAATGAGAGGCAATTCCCTCTGCCCCTGCAAAGCCTGTCGGTAGTATAGGGCCTTGCGTTTCAGCAGCTCTTCCAGTTGTTTGGGGCTGAGCACCCGCCCTTGATCCCCCCACAGAGCCGGCAGGCGCTCTCGATCCGGTCGGCCCAGGTATTGCAGCCGATAGAGCTCCCGCTGCCCAGGGGATCCCGACTGAGGCCAGCAGAGGTTCCAGGGGCGCAGGTTCTCTTCCACCAGCAGTTGGTTGATGGCCTGCAGGTGCAAGTTCTCGTCATCGGCCACCACTCCACTCCAGCTCAAGATCACCCCTTGCAGTCCCATAGGGGGGACATCACCCTCTGCTAACGACCGCAACCCAACTGCATCAAAGCAGATGGCTTGTCTATCCATTTTGGACGCGACGCTCGAACTCTTCCCGAGTGGTGTCCACCAATTGCACTGCCTCTGGATAGAGCTGAGGATGGTTTTGCTTCAGCCAACTGAGCACCCGCGCCAATTGAGCTGCACACAGATCCAAATCCGCTTGAAAAATAACCGCCGCCGCCATGTGCTGAGCATATTCGGGCGGGTGACCCTGCTGCGCCAGCTCCGCCGTCAAAGCGGCCAAGGCTTGTTGGCGAACTGAGGGCAGTGAACTTTCGGGAGAAGACATAGGCCAAGCCCTTCAAGCGGGAGAGTAGCGGCGCAAGGCCAGCGTGACGTTGTGCCCACCAAACCCAAAGGCATTCACCAAAGCGGCCTCGACAGCCATCTGCCGCCCCTTGTGGGGGACAAAATCCAGCCCTTCGCACTCGGGATCGGGGTTGTCCAAGTTGAGGGTGGGAGGAACCCAGCCGTGGTGGATGGCCAAAGCTGTGGCCACCGTGGCAATGCCGCCCGCTCCCCCCAACAGGTGGCCGGTCATGGACTTGGTGGCGCTGATGGCCAAACGGGGGGCATGCTCGCCAAAGACCGACTTGATGGCCTGGACCTCGGCGATATCCCCTACAGGGGTGCTGGTGGCATGGGCATTGATGTGTTGCACATCCCCAGGCTGAAGCCCGGCATCCTTGAGGGCCAGCCGCATCGCCCGGGCCGCTCCCTCGCCGCCGGGGGCAGGGTTGGTCATGTGGTGGGCATCGCAGGTGAGGCCATAGCCGACTATCTCCGCATAGATCTTGGCCCCGCGGGCGCGGGCGTGCTCCAACTCCTCCAGCACCAGGATCCCTGCTCCTTCCCCCATGACAAAGCCATCCCGATCCCGATCGAAGGGCCTACAGGCTTGCTCCGGGGTGTCGTTGCGGGTGGAAAGGGCCTTCATGGCACTAAACCCCGCCATGGACAAAGGGGTAACCGCCGCTTCCGTGCCACCTGTAATCGCCGCTTGCACCTCTCCCCTCTGGATGAGCCGAAAGGCATCGCCAATGGCGTTGGAGCCAGAGGCACAGGCCGTAACTGTGCAGGAATTGGGGCCTTTGGCGCCAAAATGAATGGCCAGGTGACCCGCAGCCATATTGGCAATCATCATGGGCACCATGAAGGGGCTACAGCGATCCGGCCCTTTCTGCAGATAGATGGTCTGCTGCTCTTCCAAGACGCGGATGCCGCCGATGCCGGTGCCCAAGATCACCCCCACTTGCTCGGCGTTGAGAGCGGTGATGCGAAAGTCAGCGTCCTCCAAGGCTTGCCGGGTGGCCGCCATCGCCAGGTGCACAAAGCGGTCGGTGCGCTTGACATCCTTGCGATCCAAGTAGTCGAGGGGATCAAATCCCTTCACCTCTCCGGCAATACGGCAGTCGTGGCGGGAGGCATCGAAATGGGTAATCGGCCCAATGCCGGAGCGCCCTGCCAGCAAGCTCTGCCAAAACTCGGCAGGAGAGTTGCCGATAGGGGTGACCGCACCCAGGCCCGTAATCACAACGCGGCGGGTTGGTCTGTAAGCAGTGGCGGGATCTGTGGTAGCCATCGTCCGGTGTTAGCCCGGGGGTATAGAGTCAGAACTGGGGGCAGACTAGGCAGCTTTCTTCGAGAGGATGTAGTTAACAGCGTCTTGCACGGTGGCGATCCCCTCTGCATCTTCATCGGGGATCTCCAGGTCGAATTCCTCTTCAAAAGCCATGACCAGCTCCACCGTATCAAGGCTGTCGGCCCCCAGGTCGTTCTGGAAATTGGCTTCTGGGGTCACTTTGTCATCTTCCACGCCCAGTTGATCGGACACGATCTTACGAACACGGCTGTAAACTTCGTCTGCGCTCATGCTTGGAATCCCAACTCTCGATTCAGCGTGTCTTGGCCGGGCCAACCAGCGGCCAATGAAGCAATCCCTATTGTATCGGACAATGGATCCCCTCTTGTGAGCAGCCTCACCTGCATTTGCCGCTGCGGCCAGAGTATGGAGGTGTGGGGATTGAGCCGCGGCCTTTTCGGTTGCAGGAAAGAAAAGCTAGTATAGTCTACTGCATCTCTACAACTGGATCCTCAAGGAGAACTCGCTTCCATGCCCCGCGCTTACGAAACGATGCTGATTGTGCGTCCTGATCTGTCAGATGAACCCCTCGAACAACTGCTCAGCAGTCAGGAGGCAATCCTGCGAGAGAACGGAGTAACCCACGTGGAGATTACCAATAGGGGCAAGCGCCGCTTTGCCGGGTTTGAGATGAAAAAGTTCAAGGAGGGTCTGTACATCCAGTTCAACTACGAAGCCGAACCCAATGCGGTGGCTGCCTGGGAGAAAAACCTGCGCATCAACGAGAGTGTGCTGCGCCACATGACTCTCCGCGTCGGCTAGGTTTGACGGGATCCCCGCCTGCGGGCATGATGGAAGTGCGCTGAGCTGCCCCTTATCCCTGGATGGCTCCGTTATGAACTCGATTGTGTTGATGGGCGAGGTTCTGTCTGAGCCAGAGCTGCGCTACACCCCTGATAACTTAGCTGTTGCGTCCTTGGTGATTGGCTTTCCCAGCTTGCGCCCGGATGAGCCGCCCTACCGGGTGCGCGTTTCCTCTTTTGGAGAACTGGCCAAAAGGGTGGTGGACACCTGCCATGTGGGCGACCAAATCACAGTGGAAGGCCAACTGCACATGAATGTGGTGGAGCGAGATGGGCGCAAGGAAAAGCTGGCCGAGATCACCGCGCGCCGTGTCCATCAGCTGGGATCCGCTCGCGTCCTCTCTCTGACGGGGATGGGCGAACCGGCGATTGTGGAATCCTCTGAGGGGGATGTGGTTTCCCCACCGGAGCCGGACGATCTCCCGTTCTAGAGGTTGTGAGACTTGCCGGGATCCCCCATGTCTCAAAAACTTGGCGAACCCTTGGGATCCCTGCAGGCCATCGGCTACTCGGTGCAGGGACGTCCTATTCACCTTTGGCAGCTCACCCAAGGGAGCCGCTCCTTGCTGCTGATCGGCGGGGTACATGGGGATGAGGTGGAGGGCTATGCCCTGATCGAGCGCTATGTGGCTTCTGGGAAATGGGGATCCCTGGCCGGGAAAGCGACCCTATGGGCAATCCCTCGCTTGAACCCGGATGGCTGTGCCCTGGGGCAACGTCTCAATGCCAACGGTGTGGATCTCAACCGCAATCTGCCCACCCAAGATTGGATCCCGGCCTCTTTGGAAGCTCGCTATCCGCCCGGATCGGCCCCAGGCTCCGAGCCCGAAACGCAAGTGTTGTTGACGAGTTTGGCCCGGATTCAGCCCCAGTTTATCCTTTCTGCCCACTCCTGCCAGGCGCACCCCTGTGTGAACTACAACGGCCCTGCCCTTGAGCTGGCCCAGGTGATGGCCGCTTGCAACGGCTTGCCCATTACCGCCGACATTGGCTACCCTACCCCTGGTTCTCTGGGCACTTGGGCAGGGCAGGAACGGCACATCCCAACCCTAACGCTGGAAATCCTGCGGGGCACTCCCCTCGATCAAGTCTGGCAAGAGCAGGCCGAGGCGCTGCAGGCGGTGTTGGAGTGGGCAGCTCAAGGCGATGCCTTCTGACCGGTGTCAAGATCTCTGAACTTTCGTTGCCAATCTGCCTAGTTCGTTCAAGATATCTGGGGTTTTCTCGCCCAAATCTTCTACAACACAGATAGGTGGGGCAGAGCAGAGGGGAGCTTGGAGTCGAGGGAAAAGGGGTCAGAGGTCAACCCCGAAGTCACGCTGCTTCTGCCTTGTGCCCCGCTGTTAGCCATCTGGAGGAAGCCGATATGTTCAGCAGGATTTTGGTGGCAGTGGATCGGTCGGAGCTGAGCCAGGGAGTATTTCAAAAGGCCGTCCAAGTGGCCAAGGCCATGCAGGCGCAGATGATGATTCTCCATGTTCTGTCTCAGGAAGAGCCGGGCGCCCCAGAGCCGCCGATGATCCTGGGGGTAGATTACAGCTCCACCATCAGCGCCGAGCTGTGGCAGTCCTATCGGGAGCAATGTGCCATCTTCGAGCAAAACCAGATGGACTACCTGCGCTCGCTGGTGGAGAAAGCGGCTGAGCACGGGATCCGCGCTGAGTACACCCTCAACTACGGCAACCCCGGTCGGGTCATCTGCGATCTGGCCCGCTCTTGGGATGCGGACTTGGTGGTGGTGGGCCGCCGCGGCCACTCCGGCCTGAGCGAGCTGTTTCTGGGCAGCGTTAGCAACTACGTGCTGCACCGCGCTCCCTGCTCGGTGTTGACGATACAAGGGGAAGCTCTGAAAAAAGCAACCCAAACCGCGGAGGAGAAGACAGCTACCTCTGCTGGCTAAGGCTCTAGGAACTCTAGGGCGAGGGAGTGGGATCTGGTCGCGTGAGTGGGGCAGAGTCCTTGCTCTCCGGCTGGCCCTCCAAGAGGCGATTCACTTCGGTTTCCAGGCTGTTGAAGGTGCTCAGCTCGATCACGGCAATGTCCGGCTGGCGGCTGCTTTGCACGTAGGCCCGCAAGCCAGAGGCGGCCAAGGTCAGGGTTAAGGGATCCTGCTCGGCGTCGGGTTTGGGCTCAAAGGTCAGCCGTAGGTCGGGCTCAGACAACACCCTTTGGGCTTCCGCGTCGGCCTGTTCCACAAACTCCTTGGCGCGGGCAGCATTCAGGCTGGAGAACAGAGAGCCGAGATCCACAGGCTGGCCCGGTCGCTCCGGGTTTTCCCAGCGCAGCTCCAGGGATCCCTTCTCTGAAGGCCGAGGGGTGAGGGTGACCTTTTCCCCTTGGGATTCTAAGGTGACTTGGCCCACTTGGTTGGCGTTGAGGCGGGCAATGCGGTGATCCCGCAGCTCTTCCAAGTCGGAGCGGAGAATATCGGCGGTGGAGGTGAGCAAGGTGGCTACTGCCGGGTGCTCAGAGGTGATGACGTACACCTGGCCATCTTTCTCCGATCCCAAAGCGACGTTCAGGGTTTTGCCGCCCTCCAGCTCCACCGTCAGGCGGGCGGAAGGCTGCTCCAGGCCATAGGGGGCGAGCTCGTCTTTGGTCTCGGCGGGGAACTCCACGGCCTGCAGGCGGGCCAGAGTATTGAGCAAGCGGTTGACGTTGATCTCATCGGCAGGCAGCTCTCTGGGCTGGACAATCTGCCAAGTAAAGTGCTCCGCACCGCTGGCGCGAACGTCTTGCCGCTGCAGGCGAACAACTTCCGGCTCCGCCTCTGCCAACTGCACTTGCAGGGCCTTCACCTCGGCAGTGTCAAACCGAAGCAAAGTCTTGTCCCGCAAAGCCAGTAGGGAGGGCAACAGGGATCCCTTCTGGGCACTGCTTAGAAGCACCACCTGTCCCCCTTCGGGCTGGGCGTAGAAGCCGGAGCCATCGAAGTTGTCGTTGCCGATGGCTAGGCGGTAGGGATCCCCTTCCTTGGGGAAAAGGGCAATTTGGTGTCGCGGCTGATCCAGGCCAAAAGCGGCTAGGTCGGTGGCCCCCTCTAGGGTGATTTGGGGGGTGAGGCGGGAGAAGGTGTTGAGCAACTGCTCAATGGGGAAGTCCAGCGCCGCTGACTGAATGGGACTGACAATCCGCCAGCGGGATCCCTCTTCTTCTGGATTGCGCTCCAAAAGGATTTCCAAGTACTCCGCACCGCTGCCGCGAACGGGTTCCCCCTCTTTCTGTTGGCGGATTTCAATGCGGGCGATGGTGTCGGTGGCAAAGTGGAACAGCCGCGCTCGCTCCGCCTGTTGCTCCTGACGCAGTTGCCGGATGTTGTCCAAGAGGAAGTAGCCCAGCAAACAGGCCACCGCCAAACCCAGGAGAATCCAGGTGGTTCGCTTGAACATGCCTGCTTTCCTCCAGCTCTACCGTCTTTGCCACCACAGGGCAGCTCCGGAACCCAGGGCCGCCAAGGGCAAAAGGACCGTCGATCCCAGCACCAGCCAGCGGAAGTTTTGACCGGTCAGGGTGAGACGGCGATCCGTGATGGATTTGGGGCGGATGGAGATCTGCTCCGTTTGCTCAGTCAGCCAGTTGAGGGTGTTCAAGAAGAGATCCCGGTTGCCCTGCTGCCGCAAGTTGCCGTTGAGGGCAAAGTTGACATTGCCGATCACCACCAGGCGGGCCTCCTGCCGGGATCCCGAGCCCTGTTCTGGGTCGGTGTCCAGACGGCGGGTTAAAGCAACGCCCAGGGTAAGGGGGCCAGGCTTGTCCTGCTCCGGATCGAACTGCAGGGGGCCACTTTCCAGGTCAGGACTGGTCTCCCCCCAGCTTTGCGGGCTGGTGCGCAGTAGGGGCGTGGCTTGGATCCCTTCGCGGGCTTCGGTTTCCACAGAGCGGGCCAGGGGGAACAGGGTCATTAGCCGCTGGGCCGCCAAGGGGGCGGTGATGGGGTGATCCCCGTAGGTAGTAACCAGGGCAACCGCCGGCCCTGTCCCCAACAGTTGGCTGACGCTGCTCACCTCAATGAGGATGTCATCCCCCAAGACCACGCCCCACTCTTCCAGCAAGGGATCCAGGCCAGCCTCCACCCGCGGCCCGATCAGCAACAGCAGCCGTCCGCCTTTCGCCAGATAATCCTGCAGTTTCTCCACCTCGCCGGGGAACAAAGCCCGCTGTGGCCCCTCCAGCACCAGGACATCCGCCTCTTCTGGGATCCCCGATTGCACCAAGTTGAGGGGCTCTACCCGATAGCCTTCCTGACCCAGGGCTGCCGCCGCCTGGGCCAGAGTTGGAGTACCTTCCCTCGCTTCCAGCCCCACTTCCCCGTGCCCTTGCACGAAATAGGCCAGCAACTCCCCTCGGTTGACCACTTTGGACAGGACGGGGGTCAGTTTGCTCTCCAGATCAGGGGCAGGGGGCTGAGGCAGTTGTTGCCGGCTTTCTCCGGCCTCCACCACCAGGGTGTTGTTCTGGGTCACCTGCAGCCGCTGAATGGTCAAGGGATCCCGGTTGGGATCCACAAACTCAAACTGGAAGCGGTTGGGGTTGAGGCGGCGATAGCGCTCCAGTTGTTCCCGCAAGTTGGGATCCGGCGCTGTGGTTGCCACCCAAACTTTGACCGGCTGCGCCAATCCCTGCACCAATTGCCGGGTTTGGGGCGACAGGGTAAACAGGCCCTCCTCGGTGAGATCCAGCCGCAGGTCGTAGCGCACCGCCACCACATTCACCAGCACCAGAATGACGGCCATCGCCGCCGCCGCCACCAGGATGTTGGCGTTGGTCTGGGTGGAACGCAAACCGAGGAAGACCCCCACCTCCTGCCGGTGGGTGATGCCCCAAGCCACCAGCAGGGCCAGGCCCGTTTCCAGCATGCTCAGGGGCACAGCCGTCCAACCGGTAAAGGCGGATCCCACCACCAGGCCAATGGCGATGACGCCAATGCCCAGGATCCCTGTCCAGTCCAATAACGCGCGCCAGTCCTTCATAATGCTCCGCACCGCTGCCGCAAACACCACACTCCTCCCATCTGACCCTAGCTCTGTTGCCAGCGCAGGCTTTCCACCGATTGCACCGTGGCAAACAGCCCCAGGACGATGATGCTCAAGAAAAGAATGAGGCTGCTGCTGCTGAGGATCCCTTGCACCCAGTTGCTATATTGCTGCAGCAAAGACACATGCCGCAGCGTCGCGGCAATCCAGTTCTCCTCCTGGCCGGCTGCCGCGTCGATCACCCAGAGCAACAAAATCAAGCCAAAGGTGGCCACTGCTGCGATGAGGGTGCTGTCTGTCAGAGACGAGATAAACAACCCCAAGGCCATGACACTGCCCGCCAGCAGGGTTAGGCCCACATAGCCCATCAAGGTCAGGCGGTAGTCCACTGCCGGGTTGGCGCTGCTCAGCACCAGCACATGGTAGACCAGCGGCGGCAGCAGCAGCGTGATGAAAAACACCCAGACCGCCAACCATTTGCCCAGGGCCACCTCCAAGTTGGTGATGGGAGAAGTAGCCAGCAGCTCCATCGTGCCTCGCCGCCGCTCCTCGGCATAGGAGCTCATGGTGAAGATGGGCAATAGAAATAAGGAGAGGGTGCCCAAGAGGTTGAGAAACTGCTGTGACAGGATGGTGGCCGCGTCGAAATTGTTCTCCTGGCCGAACTGGGCGAAAAGATCCACCTGCTGAGAAAAGCTGATCACCCGCACCAGAATATTAAAGAAGAAAAACCCCGCCAGTCCCCAAAACACCGCGGCCACCACATAGGCAATGGGGGAGGTGAAGTAGCCGCGCAGCTCTTTGCGAAAAATGGCAACCACTCCGTTCATGCCGCTTCCTCCAATGCGCCCTCAGATCCCTCTTGCGTAGTGAGCTGCAGGAAAATCTCTTCCAAAGAAGCCTGCGGGCGGCCTATCTCGTAGAGGTCGATCCCTGCCTGCACCAGCACCCTGGCCACCTCCGGGATCCAGCCGTCCGCGGCAGCGTTGCTCTTGAGCTGCACCTGCCAGCGGGAGGGATCCGCCGCCAAGGGCTGTAGGCTCACCACCTCCACTTGGGGCAAAGGCTGCAGGGCCGTCCGGATGGCCATTGCCTCGGTTGCCCCCACCACCAGCTTTGCCTGCTGCCGATCCTGGAGCTGGGCTGTCAGCTCGGCAGGCGTGCCAATGGCCGCCACCTGGCCGCGGTTGATGATCACCACTCGGTCGCAGGTCATGCTCACCTCGGGCAGGATGTGGGTGGAGAGGATGATGGTGTGCTCCCCCGCCAGGCTCTTGATGAGCTTGCGCACCTCGATAATCTGCTTGGGATCCAGCCCAATGGTGGGCTCATCCAGGATGATCACCGGCGGGTCGTGAACCAGAGCTTGGGCGATGCCCACCCGCTGCTTAAACCCCTTGGAGAGCTTGCGGATGAGGGTGTGGCGCTTTTCTTCCAGGCTGCACCGCCGGATCGCCTCGTCCACCCGCCTGGGCCGATCGCCAGCGCTGACCCGCTTGATCTGGGCCACAAAGTGCAGGTACGCCTCCACCGTCATGTCGGGGTAGAGGGGTGGGTTTTCCGGCAGATAGCCAATGCGCTGCCGCACCGCCATCGAGTTTTCGTGAACATCAAACCCGGCCACCCGCGCCGTCCCCTCGCTGGCAGGCAGATACCCCGCCAAAATGCGCATGGAAGTGGTCTTGCCAGCCCCATTCGGCCCCAAAAAACCCATGATCTCGCCGGCGTTCACCTGGAAGGAAACATCGCGAATGGCAGTAAAGCTGCCGTAGGTTTTGCTCAGATGCTCAACTTCGATGGCACCCGCGGTTGCACGAGCAGTGGGTAAACCTGTCATCAGCAACTCCTAACCTAGAGGGTCAGCAGCGATTAGCAAACGGTCCAAGGCCGAGTTACCCCTATTCCCAAAGAGGACAAATGTCGGGAAGCAGGCTCGGGCAAGAAGGCGGGCAACAGCGCTGAGGCCACATGCCAACTTAGCATAGCGACGGCGAGGATGAGTCGAGGGAACTGGGATCCCTTTCCCCCTTTTGGTGGGGATCCATCGGTTGGCTAGTCGGCAGGGCTTGTGAGGGATCCCCACTGTTCCAGTCCCAGAACGCGGCTTTCCCCTGGACAGGCCGCCACCACCTCCCCAATGGGGAAGGCTTCGGGGAGCAGGGATCTCACCTGATTTTCCGCCTCGGGGGGGATCACCAGCACATAGCCCACCCCCAGGTTGAAGGTGCGGAACATCTCCAAGGTCTCCACCTGGCCCTGCTCTTGGAGCCAAAGAAACTCCCGTGGGATGGGCCAGCTATGGGGCTGCAGCCGCGCCGCCTGGTTGGGGGCCAAACAGCGGGGCAAGTTTTCCGGGATCCCGCCGCCAGTGATGTGGGCCATGCCGTGGATGGCGATCCCTGCTGCCTGCAGCCGCTGCACCGCCTGCACGTAGATGCGGGTGGGGGTGAGGAATACTTCCGCCAAAGGCCGATCCCAGCCGGGAGGCCGGTGATCCCAGCGCCAACCCCGGTCGGCCACAATCCGCCGCACCAAGCTGTAGCCGTTGCTGTGTAGGCCGCTGCTGGGCAAAGCCAACAGCCGATCCCCCAACTGCACCCGCGACCCATCCAGAATGGCCGCCTTCTCCACAATTCCCACACAAAACCCGGCCAGGTCGTATTTCCCAGGGGGATAGAACCCCGGCATCTCCGCCGTTTCCCCGCCCAGCAGTTGGCAGCCCGCCTCCTGGCAGCCCGCCAAGATGCCGTCGATCACCTGCCACAGGGCTTCTGGCTCCAGCTTGCCAGTGGCCACATAGTCCAAGAAAAACAGCGGCCGGGCCCCCACCGTCAGCACGTCGTTGACGCACATCGCCACCAGATCGACGCCCACCCCCTGGTGCTGACCCCACTGCTGGGCAATGTCCAGCTTTGTCCCCACCCCATCGGTGCCCGCCACCAACACCGGCGCTTGATACCCTGTCGGCAGCTCAAACAGGCCGGCAAAGCCGCCGATGCCACCCAAGGTTTCTGAAGAACCTGAAGACGGAACTTGAATCCGTTCAACGCGCTCGCGGATCCCCCTGACAAAGGCCTGGCCCAGATCGATGTCAACCCCTGCTGAGCGGTAGTCCAAGATGCCGAAACCCCTTATGCTATCAAGACTTGAGCTCCTGTGTCCGACCGTACAAACGGGTCAACTCAG
This sequence comes from Thermostichus sp. MS-CIW-38, assembly GCF_054058415.1. Lineage (NCBI taxonomy): Bacteria > Bacillati > Cyanobacteriota > Cyanophyceae > Thermostichales > Thermostichaceae > Thermostichus > Thermostichus sp. MS-CIW-38. The sequence goes on from NZ_JBSSAH010000005.1 coordinate 29,418, forward strand.
AAACCTATGGTACATTAACTTCTGTTTTAACCGTCGCACTGGAAGTTGTACGAGATTGGAGAGGAGCGCGGCCTCATGCGAAATTGGAAACAGCTTGGACAGGGACTGGATCCCGCCCGCAAAATGGGCTTGGTCAGCTGTCTCTGTGTCACGGCTTTGGGCTTGCCGGCAGGCATGTTGGGCGGCTTGACTTCGCGAGCACAAGCCTCGACGCGAACCGGATCCCCCAACACCCGAGCAGCGAAGCTGTCATCTGACTCCCAATTGCCCTCCCCGGCCACCCCTTCCCAACCCCTCCCTGCTGCCGCAGCCCCAGTCAGAACGCTGCCGAGAACCCCCCAAACCCCTATCTCCGGCCACGAGGGTCTTGCCCCTGCCAAACTGGGTACCCTGAACTTGGATCATCCCTTGAACCGATCTCGCCAGGCGATCCTGCCCCGTCGAGCAGAAGAACCCATTCTCAAGATCGGCGAACAACAGCAGCACACAAACCAGCCCATCTCCACCCTCTACGACTATCAGATGGACGGGCAACAGGTGGTTACTGTCTATGTGCGGGATCTGCCCATTGTCAGTTTTGTCGAGCACCCTGGGCTGGAGCCACCGCTGATGCGGGCCAGCACCCTTGTGGCCCAGCTCAACCAAATGGCCCAGGGATCCCTGAAAGACACCACCATCACCTTAGGTTGGGCAGATCTGGAATTGGCCGAACAAGGCTTGGGTGTTCCTCTCTACACCATTCAGGTCAACAACAAGGAATTGCTGCGCATCGACGCTGGAGTGCTGTTGATCGATAACCAGCGCCCGGTGGATGTGGCTGTTTTGGCCGCCAATCGTCTGCGCCGTCTGCTGCTCGATGCCCCGCCCATTTCAGCTCCGGCCCTGCCTCAACCGGCTGCTCTGACCGCCAAAGCCACCATGGCAGGTTCCAAGCCGAAAACAGCCCCTCAGCAGGAACCCACCCCTGTCCGTGTGGTTGGGCCTGTGCAAGAGGGCATTGCTTCTTGGTATGACCTGCACCCAACCCGCCATGAGATGACGGCTGCCCACCCCACCCTGCCCTTTGGCACCGAGGTACGGGTGACCAACCTGAAAAATGGCCGCCAGGCCGTGGTGCGCATCAACGATCGCGGCCCTTTTATTCCCGGTCGGATCATCGACCTCTCCCTGCGGGCGGCAGAGGTGTTGGGGATGGTGCGCTCGGGGCTGGCACCTGTGCGGGTGGAAGTGCTGCAACGCTAGCTAGGGCACGGGCGAAAAGCGCTTGGAATCGGGGGAATAGCGCCAAGAAATGCCGTCGGGATCCCGGCTGCGGCTCCACTCCGGAAACCCGGTTTTGAATTTCCAATAGGTAATGGCGGAAACCACCACCCCCAAACGTTCCGCCAACTGAGTCTGGTTGAGGGGGCGCAGCGGTGCCCGTGGCGCCGTAACGGCGGTGGGGCTGGGTGTGGGGGCAGAGCCTGCCGACTCTTGGGGGGCCGTGGCTGCAGGGGTGGGCGCTTCCTCCTCCAACCGGTGACTACGGCTGGGCTCCTGGGGACGCAGCAGGCTGAACTGGCTCAACAGGCCAACATTTTCCAGGTTTAAAAGATTTTCCAGGTTAGAGGTCTGGTGGATCAGCTCCAGCTCACGGCGAAACTCATCCTCCAGCACCTGCAGGTAGTGTTCCCGCTTCTGCTCCGACTCGGCATCTTTGAGCAGCCCCAAGGCAAAGCTGAGGTTCGAGAGGGGCTCGCTCAGATCCTGCAAGAATTTCTTGAACAGAGTGCCCTTCACGTCCGTGAACTGCTGCAACTGCTGCAGTTTTTGCCGCAGCTCCTCGATTCTTTTCTCTTCCAGCTTGCGGTTCTCGAGGCTCTGGCGGTGGTTGTGCAGGGCAATTTCAATGGTGGTGTAGAGTTCCCGCTCTTTGAAGGGTTTGATGATGTAGCCAAAGGGTCGGGTCTCTTTGACGCGGGAGAGGGTGTCTTCGTCGGCGTAGGCCGTCAGATGCACCACCGGAATGTTGAAGCGCTCGGTGATCCGCTTGGCGGCTTCTATGCCATCGATATCGCCTTTTAGGACGATATCCATCAAGACCAAGTCCACCGGCATCTCTTCCAGCCTTCGGATCGCTTCTTCCCCGGAAGAAGCAATGGCGGGCACAGCGTAGCCAAATTTTTTCAGAACGTTGGCAATGTCCTTGGCGATGATCTTCTCGTCTTCGACGACCAGAATACTGCCTTTGACAAGGGGTGGAACTCTCTTCAAGGCTCGCTCCTCGGAAAGGTAATGATGAAGGTGGTACCCGGTTTGCTCCTCAATTGTATCTTGCCCTGTAGCTGATCGGTGAGGGTTGCAACCAGTTGTAAACCCAGAGATTGAGTTTCCTTGAAGTCAAAGTTCGGGGGCAAGCCAACGCCATTGTCGGAGACTCGCAACTGAGTATATTTGCGGGTTTGGCTGAAATGAATCTCTATCTCCCCGCTGCGGCCCTTCGGGAAGGCATACTTGAGGCTGTTGGTCACCAACTCGTTGATGATCAGGCCACACAAGACCGCATCGTCCAGGTTGAGGCGGATCCCTTCGGCGCGGATGTTGGCGCGAATGCTCTCGGGGTTTACCCCGTAAGAGTGAAAGAGGTTGGAGATCAAATTGTGTAGGTACTGCTTGAGATCCACAGCGGCCAGATTGTTGGATTGGTACAAACCTTCGTGGATCAAAGACATGGCTTGAATACGGCTGCCGGCATCCTTAAAAACGCGGGCGTACTTGCGGCTTTTGATTTGGTCAGCTTGGAGCCGCAGCAGGCTGGAGATGATTTGCAGGTTGTTTTTGACGCGGTGGTGAATCTCCCGCAGCAGGACTTCTTTTTCCTGAAGGGCGGCCTGGATCTGCAGCTTTGCCCGTTTTTCTTCGGTAATGTCTTCGCAAATGCCGATGATGAAGAGGTTTTTGCCCTCGGGATCCCGGACTGCAGAGACTGCCAGGCGGCACCAAACCACCTTTCCGCTGCGGTGGATGTAGCGTTTTTCCAGGTGGTAGCGATCCCGTTGGCCGTTCAAAACCTCCTGGAAGAGTTGCCAATCTTCCTGAATGTCCTCGGGATGGGTGAGGTCGCAGAAGCTCATGTGGGTCAGTTCGGCAGCGCTATAGCCCAAGATCTCTTCCAGAGCGGGGTTCACTTTTAGGTAATGGCCCCAATGATCGACGATGGAAATGCCCAGGGCTGACTGCTGGAAGATGCCCCGTAAACTCAGCTCACTTTGGCGAAGGGCTGCCTCGGCTTGCTTGCGCTCGGTAATGTCCAAAATCTGGCTTAGAAAGTAGCTGGGATCCCCTTGGGCCGTGCGCACCAGGGTGATGCGAAGAATGGCATAGACTATTTGGCCGTTCTTGTGGATGTAGCGTTGTTCCTGTTCGCACTGATGCACCTGGCCGGCCAGCAGGCGGTTGCTGTTTTCCAGAGTGGTGGCGATGTCGTCGGGATGGGTGATGTCGAGGACGGTTTTCCCTTTGAGATCCTCCAGGGTGTAGCCCAGGGTTTCGGTAAAAGCGGCGTTGATTTGCAAATAGGTGCCATCCACGTGGGTCATGGCCTTGGCAATGGGGGCCCATTCAAAGGATTGGCGGAAGCGTTCTTCACTTTCTTTGAGGGCAATTTCTGCCTCCACGCGGGCGCTGATGTCGATCACCTGGTTGAGAAACTGGGTGGGCTGTCCTTCCTCGTCGGTGAGCAGGGTGGCCTGAAACAGCACATGAACAACCTGGCCGGAACGGTGGGTGTAGCGAATCTGGCGCTGGCTGACAGAGACCTTCCCTGCCAGCAAAGCCTCATTGGCCCCCAGCAGTGGGTTGACATCTTCGGGGTGGAGAATGTCCAGTTGTTGCCGATGTTTCAATTCTTCGGGGGTGTAGCCGACAATCTGGGCAAAGGCATCGTTGACCTGGATAAATCGCCCCTGCAAGTCCACAAGGGCAATTCCATTGGGGGCCAGCTCAAAAATCTGCCGAAAATGGTTGGCGCTTTGTTGCCAGGCTTGCTCTACACGACGCCGTTCGGCTTCCAGTTGCTTGGACTCAGTGATGTCTTCGACGATCCCTGCCACCCGATAGATTTTGCCCTCTTTGTCGGCGATGGGAAAGGTGCGTTCTCGCAGCCAAATCAGGCGGCCATCAGTGTGATAAATGCGGAAGACAACATCGGTGGATTTGCCCTCCGATTGGGCTTTGAGGATGGTGGGGAACAACCAGCGGTCGTCGGGGTGGATCTGGCGGATCCAGGCTTGGGGGTTGGCGTAGGCCTCTTCGGCGGAGCGGCCCCAAATGGCTTCACAGGCTGGGCTGACGTAGATCAGCTCTTTGCTGTAGACCGTTGTAATCCAAAACAGTTGCTGCGTATTCTCTGCCAGTTGCAGAAAACGATGCTCGCTCTCTCGGCGGGCCTCTTCCAATTGTTGTTGTCGTTCTTTCAGTTGACGGGATGCTGTGATGTCGGTAACAAATCCTTCAAAATAGAGGGGATCCCCTTGGTCGTTGTAGATGGTACGGGCATTTAAAGAAATCCAAATTAGCCTGCCATCTTTGCAGCAGACTTGGTGTTCAAAATTCACAACTTGACCTTCTCTCAGCATGCGCTGGATGAATTCGGCTCGTTGCTCCGGATCGCTATAGATTTGGGTGCCAATATCGGAGACGTTGTGCATCAAATCCTCAGGGGATTCGTAGCCGAAAATATGGGCCAAGGCCGGGTTGGCAACCAGATATTTGCCCTCTAGGGTGGTTTGAAAAATGCCTTCGACGGCGTTCTCGAAGATCTGCTGGTAGCGGGCAGCAGTGCTGCGGCTGTCCTGCAGTTGGGATTGGAGCTGCTCGAGGGTTTGCCGATGCTCCTGGGCTTGGAGAAGAATGTGCTTCAGGCTGAGGGCAACGAGGTCAATCTGTTCCCGTTCAAAGGAACTCAGTTGGCGAGGATGGCAGTCGAGCAGGTGCAGATCGGCCAACCGGATCCCCTGCTCAGTTTGCAAGAGAAAGGACTCATGAAAAGGCCATTGCTCAGAGCCGACATCGGGGTTGAAAGGTTCTCCGGCTGGGATCCCTTGCGGATCCCGGTAGAGGATCCCTTTTGAAGACGAGTGGGGATCCGATCCCGGCTGATCCAGTTCCAGATAGACCAAGGGCACTTTCAGCAGTTGACCCAGTAATTGCAACAGCGGGTACAGCGCTGTACCCAGTTCGGTTTGAAGGGACTGCCCTTCCCTGGGAGCAGTCCGCGGGAAAGCAAAACCGTGCACAACGGATCTTGGCGAGCGAGAAATGGGAGGTGACATGGGAAAACCTGGCCGAGGAGCTGGCTCAACCCAGTCCATCACGACAGATCGGGGGTGCCTGGTTGGGCTGATCTCCACAGGGAAAAGGAGCAGGCGCACCCATTCTGCACCCACTCTACTCTAGCGATACTCTGGAGAAACTTACTTTGAAACTTACTTTAGTGAAACATGCTGCTGACGGAGCTATCTTCATGGATGCGCCAGATCGCTTCCCCCAGCACATTGGCTACCGAGAGAACGGTTAACTCGGGAAAGTGCTGCTCTGGAGGGATAGGGATGGTGTTGGTGACGATCACCTCTTCAAATAGACCACCCCGCAGGCGTTGAATGGCCGGCTCAGAAAAAACAGGATGAATGGCGCAGGCATAAACCGCTTTGGCTCCCAGCTTGCGCAGCAATTTTGCCCCTTCCGAGATGGTGCCTGCGGTATCGATCATGTCATCCACAAGGATGGCAGTTTTCCCCCGCACATCCCCAATCAGATTCATGACTTCCACATCGTTGTGGGCTTGACGGCGCTTGTCGATGATTGCCAGAGGGGCTTCCTTGAGCTTTTTGGCAAAGGCACGGGCACGAGCCACACCCCCCACATCGGGAGAGACGACCACAATGTCTTCGTCGAGCAAGCCCTTTTCCTTGAGGTAAGCCTGTAATACCGGCTGGGCGTAGACGTGGTCGAGGGGAATGTCGAAGTAGCCTTGAATCTGGGCCGAGTGCAGATCCATAGCCAGCACGCGGTGAGCTCCCGCCTGGGTAATCATGTTGGCCACCAGCTTGGCGGTGATCGCTTCTCGGCCTGCCGTTTTGCGGTCGGCGCGAGCGTAGCCGTAGTAGGGCAAGACAGCGGTGATCTGCCGGGCAGAGGCGCGGCGACAGGCATCGATGATCACCAGCAGTTCCATCAGGTGGTCGTTGACGGGGCGGCAAGTGGGCTGCACCAAGTAGACATCAGCACCCCGGATCGACTCTTGGATTTGGATGTACAGCTCGCCATCGGCAAAGCGCTTGCGCAACATCGGGCCCAGATCCATGCCCAAGTAACGCGCCACCTCCTGAGCCAGAGCCGGGTTGGCGCTGCCTGAGAAGATTTTGAGGCGGTTGCTATCCGAGATGGGTGGCAGGGGAGAAGGGCGAAGAAGGGGTGCAGGGCGAACCACAGATCGATGCTGAACTCGTCCGTAGCCAACGCCTAACGGCGAGCTGCCGCTATCGTAGCACTGGCGCTTGCAACCTCAGCAAGTGTATTCTTCCGGATTTTGAGTTTGGGGGGAGCAAGTTACCATAGTCAAGATGAAGGTCGAGCTGCTGCACATCCACAAGCGTTTTGGGGCGGTACAGGCGAACCGCGATGTGTCCTTGCGGGTGGAGGCGGGCACAATCCACGGCCTGCTTGGGGAGAATGGGGCCGGCAAAAGTACCTTAGTTAAGATCCTGAGCGGCTTTCTGCGCTGCGATCAGGGGGAGATTTGGATCGATGGGCAACCGGTTCGCATCGACAGCCCTGCAGCAGCCATTCGCCTGGGCATTGGCATGTTGCACCAGGATCCCTTGGATTTTCCTTCTCTGACGGTACTAGAAAACTTTATTGCCGGGCAACGAGGGCGCTTGGGCTTGGGGCTGCGGGAAAGCCGAAGACGTCTCGAGAAAGCCTGTGAAGAGTTTGGTTTTAATCTCAACCCCGATGGAGCCATCGGCAGTTTGACGGTGGGGGAACGGCAACAACTGGAAATGCTGCGGTTGCTTTCCCTGGGGATCAACACCTTGATTTTGGATGAGCCAACGACGGGCATTTCTGCAGCGCAAAAAGATCTTCTGTTCGCGGCTCTGAGAAGGTTGGCGGAGCAGGGCAAATCGGTGATCTTCGTCTCCCACAAGCTGGCCGATGTGGAGTGCCTTTGCGATCGGGTGACGGTGATGCGGCAGGGGGAGGTGGTGGGGGAGCTGCCTGTTAGAGGTGAGGACATTGCCCTGCTGGAACAGCGGTTGATCGATTGGATGTTCGGGCGGGAGTTGGCACCCCCGGCTCGGCCCCATTCTCCGCAAAGGAGGGCGGATCCCCTGTTGGAGTTGCGCTCTCTGGTGGTGCGGCATGAGCCGTTTGCCTTGGCTTTGCCAGATCTGGCGGTGCAGCCGGGGGAAGTGATTGGGTTGGCCGGTTTGGAAGGCAGTGGGCAACGCTCTTTCCTGCTCACCTGTGCAGGGTTGTTGCCGCCCAGGCGTGGCCGGATTCTGTTGGGGGGGCAGGAGATGACAGGCCGTCCTTACGGCGACTATCTGCGCTGTGGGGTGGGGTTTTCTCCGGCGGATCGGCTGCGGGAAGGGCTGATCCCCGGCTTAACCTTGCAGGAGCATTTTGCCCTCCAGCAGCAGGATCCCTGGATCAACTGGGCTCTGGCCCGTCAGCAGACCCAAGCGGCCATCGAACACTTCAGCATTCGGGGTCACCCCTACAGCCGGGTGGAGCAACTCTCGGGGGGCAACCAACAGCGCAGTCAGTTGGCTCTCTTGCCCACACCCCTGAGTCTTTTGCTGATGGAGCACCCAACGCGAGGGTTGGACATCGAGTCGGCGCTGTGGGTCTGGGGGCAATTGCTGGAACGCACCCAAGCGGGTACGGCTATTCTTTTTGCCTCGGCGGATTTGGACGAGATCCTGCAGTACAGCGACCGGGTGATGGTGTTCAGCGGCGGACAGGTCTCGGAACCCATTCCGGCGGCGGAGCTCACCGTTTCGCGGCTGGGGCAGATGATGACACTTCCCGTCTTGCGCAGCACTCACAGCAGCGAGATCCCAGGGATCCCGACTGAGGTTTAGAGGGCTGGTCGCATCAGCAGGAACTGACACTCTGCCGCAGCAGGAGAAGGATTTGAGAACAGCATGGCAACCGGACAGAGCAAGGCTTAGAGTAGCAGTAGCCCCAAGCCTTTTGCTCAAGGAATCTGGCCATGGGATCCCAGGATCGCGCTCCGCCCTCAGGAACAGAGGAGCCGCAATCTGACCGTTCGCGCTCCTCGGACGACGTCCTTTTGCAGCTCACTGTTCGGGGATCCCGGCAGCAAGTCTTGCAGGGTTTGCGGGCCTGGCTGGAGCTGAGCTTGCTGACTCCAGAGCACTTTCGCTTGCTGGTGGAGCAGTATCGGCTAGAGGGGGAGGAACCAAGGTCAGCGGCAGTTTCCCCCAGCGACGAGATCCCGGCTCGTCTTGGCTCGGCCTACGTGCTCTGGATTTTGGGTTTGTTTGGCATCTGTGGCCTGCACCGTTTTTATCTGGGCCGCTGGCGGACGGGTTTGCTCTGGCTGTTGACCTTTGGGCTGCTGGGGATCGGTCAGCTCCTGGATTTGATTTGGATCCCGGGGATGGTGCGAGAAAGAAATGCTCGCCTGGCTGGATCTGGAGTTGAGGCGGGAGAAGAGCCCCAAGCTGCCCCTCAATCCACTCGCGCTACTCGGACGGAGTCCTTGCCCCCCCCTACCCCGGCGCTGGCTGTTTTGCTGCGGAACTTGCTGTCAGAGCTGAGCGTGGCTTGGCTGTTGCTGCTGGGCCTGTTTTTGGTGGTGGTGTCCTCGGGGGTGCTGGCGGCCAGCCACTGGGAGCAATTTTCTCCAACTGCTCAGTATGGGGTGCTCTTGGCCTATACGGCGGCTTTTGGGGTAGGTGCTGGATGGATCCAACGGCAGGAAGGGCTGCGTCTAACCGGTCAAACCTTGGAGGCTATTGCCCTGCTGCTGGTGCCGGTGAACGTGTGGGCCCTGGATGGGCTGGGGATCCCTTGGGGGATCCGCATCCTGGCGCTGGGCTTGCTGCTGGGGATCCCGTTGACGGCTGAGGGTCGGGTGCGCTCGCTGGGTTCAGGTGCCGGCTTTCGCGACAGCGGTGTGGAGCCCAATGCCTTTTACGGAACCTTGGTGAACTTTTTGGCCCTCTCTGGCTTGCACGCTTTCTGGAGCTTGGGGCCGCAGGAGCTTCGCCCTGCTTTTGTCCTGGGGATCCTGTATCTGGGGATCCTCAGCACCGTGATTTACACCTGGAGCCGCCGGTCTCGGGAATTACGGGGCTCCAAGATCTGGCTAATCGGGGCTGCCGGATCCCTGTTAATCCTACGGGGGCTGCTGTCTGGGCATGTCCAAGTGCCGCAGTTGGGGTTGGCGGTGGCCCTGTTGGGTTGGCTAGCAGCGGAATGGCCCCAGGGATCCCCGCACATCGTAGCAGAAGGCGCTCAGGAGGGGACGCTCTCCCGCTGGTGGGAGGGGAGCTGGGTGCTGTTGGTGGTGGGCTGGCTGCTGGCTGCCATTGGCTTGGCGGAGAGCCCTTTCAGCGGCTGGCAGTTGCTGGGGATTAGCCTGCTGGGGATCCATGTCTTAATCGGGCGCTTGCGCCGACACACCCAGTCGCCCCAGCGGGACGAAGTCCTTAGGGTGCATTTGACGTTGCTGTTCTTGCTGGGCCTGGAAACTTGCTGGGCTTTTTGGCAGGTGTGGCCAGCAAGCTGGCGGCAAGAGGTTGTAGCTACAGTAACCAACTGGTTTCAGCCCCTTGATTCCCCTTGGGGCTTGCTGGGGTTGGCGCTGCTGCCCTACGAGGTGCTGTGGCTGGGGTTGGCGGCCCGCTGGCAGAGGAGCGGTCCAGAAGCCGGTGAGACAGGCTTTTCTGGGCTGGTGGAACCAACAGAGCGCTTGGTTTTGGGGCTAGGGGGATCCCTGCTGCTCTTGAGCCTTCCCTATCCGGCCATTCGCTTTTGGCACTTGCTTTTGAGCGCCGGGATCCTGGCCTGGTGGCTACAACAAAAGTCCAGATCAGGAGAAACTTCCAACTTTCTTTGGGTACTCCTGACCCACGCCTACGGAGTGGGGGCACTGCTAGCCGGGATCCGCTGGCTTTTGCCCGACTTGTTCGCGCCAGCGGTGCGGAGCACTAGCCTGTCCAGTTGGGGAGTGGTTCTGCTGCTGGTGGGCCTATTGCAATGGGCAGGGCGGGTGGCTCTGGGTGGGTCAGAGCGCTTTTTTTGGGGAGTGCCTGCGGAGCTGTGGCAGCGAAGTGCAGATGGCATAGGGCTGGTGCTGGTGGGATCCAGCTACTTGGCGTTTTTGCTGCAACGGTTCCTTGATTCGTCTGCGACGGGTGAACAATCCATGGGCTGGCTGTGGCTGCTGGTGCCTCTTGCTTTAACGGCAGCTCAGGTATTGGCCCTGCCCCCCCTGGAGTTCATGCCCCGCTGGCTGCAGAGCCCAGAGCAAGGGGGATTGGGATCCCTTTCCTGGCAGCAGGGGATCCCGGAGCGCGGGTCTTTGCGTTTCCCGGCAGTTCTCTCCCTTTTGCTGGCCCAGTTACTCACCTTTGGAAGGCCGGGGGTTGAGTTTCTGGGTCTGGGCTTGGGGTTGCTGCTGATGGCCACTCAGGTGTGGGTGTGGGCCTCTTTCCCCTCCGCCGACCATGAGCTCCACACCGCCAACGCAGTTGTTCCAGCAGAGGTGCTGTTGACAGTGACGTTTGGCTGGGGGTTCGGTCTGGTGGGAATCCATCGGCTGTTCCCCGCTTTAACGGAGTCAGAATGGCTGACGGCCTTGGGGGTGCTGCTGTTGTTCGCGACAGCGGTGCGGAGCACTAGCGGCTGTCGCTACAGCCTAGGGACTCCGTTCCACTACCTCTCTCCCCGCCTTCGGGCAGCTTACCGACCGGTGCTGGATGGCTTTGGCTTTCTGCTGGGGATCGTACTTTTACTTTCCCTAACGTTGCAGACATTGCAGCCAGAAGCAGGTCGCATCGGTGGTGGAAAGTACCTGGATTCCCCAGTGGCTCTGACCCTGGCCTCTGGGACTGTCCTGGTGGCCATTGTTTTGCGGCTTTGGGTGGAAGTGGCTCCCGCTTTTTATCGCGACGGCGGTGTCCATCCTGCTGGCTTGGAGAGCGAAAGCCCGTCTCCTTCCAGGGCGGAGGATGTCTCAACTGGCGGCAGCGGTCAGGAGGCTTCGTCGGCCATCTCATGGTCTGTAATGGAGAGGCTGTCCTATGGGCTGATCTGGGCTTTGGAGCTGTTGGTGGCCAGCAGCCTCTTGTGGGTGGTACAGGGATCCCGTCCTGTTGCCCCTCTGCTTGCCGTCATCAATCTGAGCCTGGGGATCCTCTTTTGGATTGGGCCGGAAAAACTCTTGCTTGAGGGGGCCGCTCGCGCTGGCGGGACAAAGTCTTTGGGGGGGCAGCTCCTGCAACAGGTCAGGGCCCTGAGCTTCTGGCGGACGGGGCCTTTGATCTATGCAGGGTTGGGCTGGCTGGGATCCCATGCCCAGTGGAGTGAGGTAACGGGCTTGGGCAGCTTAGGTCTCTCCATCGTGCTGCTGGGCCTGGGGCGTCGACAGGCGGTCCAACGGGCGCAAGAGCAAGGCCGGGAAGACCTCCGTCCTGCCAACTGGAAAGGGCTCCTGGGCGCTTGGGGCGTGTCTGTGGCCGCCTACGAGAGCTGGGTTTACTTCCTCAGCCAGCGAACTGGGGGATCCCTGGCAAATGGGTTGGTGTTGATCGCTCTGTTAGGGCTGAGCTTGGCCTGGGGCTACGGCTTTTGTCCCCCTTGGCTGGCGGCGACCCTGCAGCTTAAAAGAGCTGGGTTGCGCTGGATGGCCTTGGCCAACTGGGCTCTGGCCAGCCTTGTCCTCTGGTCTGCCCTTTTCGATCCTCGCCTCAGCCGTTGGGGACAGCTCCTCTGGGTGCTGACGGGATCCGGCCTGGTGGCCTATGCCGCCGGACAGGGGAGAACCTCAACTCTAGAATCTCCAACAGAGCGAAATTGGGCGCCAACGGTCTGGGGTTACCTCAGCGCATGGCAGGGGGCTGGGGTTCTGCTGGGCGGTGTGTTCCTGGGGCTGCCGCAGCTATCCATAGCGCGGTGGGCCGGATCCCTGCTCTGTGGGCTGGGGCTGGTTTACCATGGCTTGCCCTGGCGAGGGTGGGGCTGGCCGTCGGATCCCTGGCAGAATACAGCCTTGGTGCTGCCCCTGGCCGCTTTTCTGGTAACCGCGGGAGGAAATAACACCCTTAATCTGCTGCTGGGGGCAACCTACTATGCCCTGCTGGCTATCTGGAGATCCCAAGTGCGCCTGGGCTATGTCAGCCTGTTCTTGAGCAACTGGATCCTGTGGAGTTACGGCTGGCATCAGGATTGGGCTTCCCTGACGTTCTATGCCCTGCCCCTGGTGGGATCCCTGCTCTATGTGGCTCAGGTGGATCCGGGATTACAGGAAGCCAGCGGGCGACAGGGGCGACATTGGCTGCGGCTGGTTTCCTTGGGCACATGGCTGCTGGTGGTGCTGGTGGAAACTCACGGGCAACGGTGGACGGGCTTTTGGCCGGTAGGGTTGGGTTTGGCCTTGGGTCTGCTGGGCTTGGCCTTGCGGGTAAGAGCCTATCTCTTCGTGGGCACGCTGGCTTTTGGGCTGGGGATCCTGCGGCAGGGATGGCTGTTGGTAACAACTGATGCGCTGCTGCTCTGGGCCACTGGGATCCTGCTGGGCCTGCTCCTCATTTGGACGGCAGCCAATCTTGAAGGGCGTCGAGAAGAGGTGGGATCCCGCCTCTCCGCTTGGCTAGGGCAACTGCAGAGCTGGGAATAGCTCCCCCCGTGGGAGAGGGGTCGAGAGTGAGCCAGTGGGGCAAGGGGCATGTCAAACTGGTGCTGGCCTTGCTTTGGAGGATGGGGTCTATTGCTGGGCAACGTTGACCCAAAGGTGTCTTCTCAGCCTAGGTGGAAAAAGCTTCTGCGGCAGATCTTGGCTCCTTGGCGCGAGTTCGATGGCATGTTGCTGGCCACGGTGCTGGCCTTGACAGGCATCGGCATTCTTGCCATCCGCAGCGCAGTCTGGGAGCGTCCCATCAGCCACTATTGGCTGCAGCAGTTGATCATGGCCGGGATCAGCCTGGTGTTTTTGGGAATGGTAGCCCGGATCCCGTATGAGCGGCTTTTGCGCTGGCACTGGTTCACCTACTTCCTGACCTTGGCAGGTTTAATTGCAGTGCTCTTTTTCGGCACGGCGGGGGGAGGGGCGGAGCGCTGGCTCTCCATCGCTGGCTTTCAGGTGCAGCCTTCTGAGTTTGCCAAGCTGGGGGTAATTGTTACCCTGGCTGCTCTCCTGCACCACTGGCCGATCAAGTACTTCAGCCAGATTTGGGTGGCCGTTGCCGTCATTGCTCCTCCCTGGATCTTGATTTTCCTGCAGCCCAACCTGGGCACTGCCCTGGTGTTTGTGGTGATTGTCCTGGTCATGCTCTACTGGGCCGGAGCCAAGGGCAGTTGGATCCTCTTGCTCCTGTCGCCGGGGGTGGGAGCCATTCTCTATGGCTTACACACTCGCCCAGAGCTGAGCTGGATGCTTTGGGTTTGGCTGCTCTGGTGTCTGGGAATGGCGGGGTTGGCTGCTTGGCGTCTCCCCTGGCAGTGGACGGGGGCCGTAACTTTTGGGGTAATCAACCTGCTCTCGGGGCAGTTGGGTCAGCTAGCTTGGCACCTTCTCAAGCCCTATCAGCGGCGGCGGCTGGAGATTTTTATCGATCCCATGCAAGAGCCCTGGGGAGCCGGCTATCACCTCATTCAATCCCGCATTGCCATCGGAGCCGGCGGCCTCTGGGGCCGCGGTATCCAGCAGGGCACCCAAACCCAGCTGGACTTCATCCCCGAACAGCACACGGATTTTATTTTCTCGGCCATTGGGGAAGAGATGGGTTTTATCGGCACCCTGACGGTGCTGATCCTGTTCTGGATCCTGTGTGCGCGGCTGATCTGGATTGCCCAAGGGGCCAAGGACAATTTTGGATCCCTGATTGCCATTGGGGTGCTGGCGATGATCCTCTTTCAGGCGGTGGTGAACATCAGCATGACCATCGGCCTGGCCCCCATTACCGGCTTGCCTTTGCCTTTTCTAAGTTATGGCCGCTCGGCTCTGCTGACCAATTTTCTGGCCATTGGCTTGGTGGAGTCGGTGGTGATGCACCGCCAGCGTACTAGTCTTTTCAAGTAGGCAGGCTCAATTTGCCTCCAGCGGGTTTGGCCTCAACAAGGGGAAGCTGCTGCCAGCGTTGGGCAACACTGGCCAAGGATCTTAAGATAGGAACACGGAGCCCCGGCTGGTCGAGCTGGCATGTTGCGTTTGGATCCTGCCCTCTACTTTGACCACAGCGCCACCACTCCGCCTCGGCCTGAGGTGATCGAGGCCATGCAGATGGCGATGCAGGAAAGCTGGGGCAACCCCTCCAGCTTGCACGGGTGGGGAGAACGGGCCGCCATGGCCATGGAGCGGGCGCGGCAGCAGGTGGCCGAGCTGCTTAACTGTGAGCCGGAGGCGCTGCTGTTTACCTCAGGCGGGACGGAGTCCAACAACTTGGCCCTGTTTGGGGTGGCCCAGCGCTACTCTACTCCCCAACATCTCATCATCTCCAGCGTCGAGCACGCCTCGGTGGAGAATGCTGCCCGCCAGTTGCAGTCCCAAGGCTGGCAGGTCACCCGTCTGCTGGTGAACGCCGCCGGCCAGGTGGATCCCCAGACTTTGATCCAGGCGCTGCAACCCAATACCGTTTTGGTCTCCATCGTCCACGGCCAAAATGAGGTGGGATCCCTGCAGCCCATTGCAGAGCTGGGTCAGATCTGTCGCCAGGCGGGGGTGCTCTTCCACACCGACGCTGTGCAGACGGTGGGGCGGATCCCGCTGGATCTGACACAACTGCCGGTGGATCTGCTCTCCCTTTCCGGGCATAAACTCTACGGGCCCCAGGGGGTGGGGGCGCTGTACGTGCGCCCAGGGGTGGAGCTGCGACCGCTGCTGCGGGGGGGCGGGCAAGAACGGCGGCTGCGGGCTGGCACCCAAGGGATCCCGGGCATTGTCGGCTTGGGAGTGGCGGCAGCTTTGGCGGCCCAAGAGCTATCTCAAGAAACGGCCCGCCTGCGGCAATTGCAACGGCATTTGGCCCAGTTGCTAGCGGAGGTGCCCGGTTTGCGGCTGACCGGCCCTGTGGATTTGGAGCAGCGTCTGCCCCACCACCTCAGCTACTGCACCGCAGGGATCCCGGGGAATGTGCTGGTCAGGGCTCTGAGCCGCCAGGGGATCGCCATTAGCGCCGGCTCCGCCTGTAGCAGCGGCCAACTGATCCCCAGCCGCATCCTCTTGGCCATGGGCTATTCGGAAGCCGAGGCACTGGGATCCATTCGCCTTAGCCTTGGCAAAGCCACCACCTACGCTGCGGTCGAGTATGTAGCCCGATGTCTGCAGGCAGTAATTGCCTCGACCTCCGAATCCGGATCCCTGGAGGATGGGGCAACTCAATCCCCGTTGTCGGTTCCTGTCGCGTAGCCGGATCGAAGGTCGGGCAGGCTGGGTTAAGGTGATAAAGAGTTACAGGGCTGGTCGCTATGGCTGAGATGAGTCCGTATCAGGTGTTGGGAATTAGCGAAGAAGCCTCTTTTGAAGAGATTCAATCGGCGCGGGCTCGGCTCCTGGCCAGCTTGGGCGCCGATGAACAGCAGCAAGAGCGGGTGGAGCAAGCCTACGATGCCATCCTGATGCAGCGCCTGCGCCTGCGCAAAGAGGGCAAAATCGCCGTTCCCGATCGCATTCGCTACGCCGAACAACGGGCTGCCCATCCTGAGCCGGAGCTGAGTTTGCCCCGCCCTGCTGCCCAAAATCCCCCCTGGGTCAGCCGCTGGTTGGATACCCCCTCTACCGCCGATGCCCTCTGGCCTGCGGCGCTGCTGGGTGGGCTGGGGGGTTGGGTTATCCTGGCTCCCGATGAGTACCCCTCGCTGCAACTGGCCTTGGGGCTGATGGCTTGTATCTATTTCCTGTACCGCAAAGAGCGCCGCTTCATTCGCGCTTTTCTCTTGGCCCTGGCGGGCCTGAGCCTGGGGCTGATGTTGGCCTACGGCATTGCCCTTCCTCTCACCGGTGGCGATGCTCCTGGTGCGCTGTTGGTGGGGATCACGTTTACGGTGATGTGGTTGGTGACCAGCTTTCTGCGCTAGCTGCCGGTTGGCAACGGATATCCAACCAGGGATCATCCTCACCTGCCAAACCGCCGCTGCCGCGACTGATAGCTAAGCAAGGCTTGGTGAAAAGCGGCTCGGTCGAAATCCGGCCAGAGGATGGGGGTGAAATACTGCTCGGTGTAGGCCATCTGCCAGAGCAGGAAGTTGCTGATGCGCATCTCGCCGCTGGTACGGATCAGCAGATCAGGATCCGATAAGCCGGTGGTGTAGAGAAATTGGGAAAAGAGGGCCTCGTCAATCTGATCCGGCTGCAGCAGCCCCTGCTGCACCAAGGTGGCAATGGAGCGGCAGGCTTGTAGGATCTCCTGTCGTCCCCCGTAGTTGAGGGCCACCGTCAGGCAAATGCCCTTGTTGTGCTGGGTGCAGGCCACCGCATGCACGATGGTTTCCTGCAGAGAGTGGGGCAGAGCCGACAACTGGCCGGCAAACTGGATGCGCACCCCCTGCTGCACCATTTCCCCCAATTCCTGCCACAGCACCTGCTCGAACAACGTCATGAGGAAATCCACCTCCTCGCGGGCCCGGCCCCAGTTCTCGGTGGAGAAGGCGTAGGCGGTAAGGGCTGGGATCCCCCAGTCATCACAACAGCGCAGCAGCTCCTTCAGGGCCGCTACCCCTCGCTGATGCCCAACACTGCGGGGTAAGCCCCGTTTTTGCGCCCAACGCCCGTTGCCATCCATCACCACCGCCACATGGCGGGGCAACAACTGCGGATCTAGGTCGGCAGGCAACTGCAGAAGATGGGCAGGAGAAAGGGTCATGGAGATTCAGTCTTCGGGGAGGGTTTTCTCAGGTTTGCGAAAGAGTTTAGTCAGATCGGCAAGGGATCCCCACCAGCGCAGCGGCCCATTGCGAAACCAGGGGTGGGCCCACAATCCCTTTAGCGGAGCATCTCGTTTTTTGGCATCGCGGGGATTGCGCAACCGCTGTACCAGCAGTTCGTGTAACTTGGCACTGGTCAGAGGCCGCTCGATGCGCCCACCCTCCGCCAGGGAAATGGATCCCGTTTCTTCTGAGACCACAATACACAAGCAATTGGTCTGCTCTGTGATCCCCATCGCAGCGCGGTGCCGTGTGCCCAGCTGTCGGGAGGCGGCCCGCTCCGAAACCGGCAGGATGACCCCCGCTGCGCGAATGCGATTCCGATGGATGACCACAGCCCCATCATGCAACAAAGTTGAAGTCTGGAAAATGGTCTGCAAGATCTCCCGCGACACCCGCGCCTGGAGAGGTACTCCTTTGTCGGTAAATACCCGCGAGTCAATTGGCTGCTCCGGCTCGATCACAATCAGCGCTCCTGTGCGGTTTTGGGAAAGTTCTCGCACTGCTTGCACCAGTTCTTCCACCAAATCTTCCTCAGGATCCTCCTCGTCATCGCCTGCGTTGCTCGGCCACTCCATGCGGATGGCTCTTGCCAATTGCTCCAGCAGCCGGCGAAACTCCGGTTGAAAGAGCACGCCCATGGCTACAGCTGCGCCCAGGAGCAGGCGATCCAAGATCAGGTGAACCAAGGGGAGAGAGGCTGTGGCCAGGTACAGCACCAGCAGCACTATAAATCCCCTCACCAGCACCCCAGCACGACTTTCGCGGGTGTAGTAGAGAGCCAAAGCCAACAGAAAGACAGCCAGAGCCCAGTCCAAGAGGCTGAGAAAGTTAAACTGCTGTAGCCAAGCCCATAAGGCCGCCAGCATGGCGAAAAACCCCGTTCACGCTCCCCTCATTGCGGACCTTCTGCCTGGTGCCGTTCTGCACCTCAGAACCCCTGTTGGACTGCGGCCCCCAGACCAGCCTACCACTCACCTCCTGGCTGTCTTCCAGTCTTTCTCGCATGAGGTGCGTTGGCTGCGGTCGGCGCTGCCAGGAAAGGCTGTGCCTCTACTGACCAGATGGGTATGGGCAAACTTCCCCTTCAACGCAGCAACCGCTCCGGCAGAACATCCTGACGGATTAAGTCGGCATAAGTTTCTCGCCGCACAATCAACTGGGCCTCTCCCTCGTTGACCAGCACCGCGGCTGGCCGAGGGAAGCGATTGTAATTGGAAGCCATGCTGTAGTTGTAGGCCCCCGTCGCCAAAACCACCAACACTTCTCCTGCCATTGGGGCGGGCAGAAGCACATCCTTCAACAGCACATCCCCCGACTCGCAGTGCTTGCCGGCCACCGTTACCCGCTGCGTGGCCTCTGCCTCTGGTCGGTTGGCCAGAAGGGCGGTATAGCGGGCTTGATAGGTGATCGGGCGCGGGTTGTCGGACATACCACCGTCGATGGTGATGTAGGTGCGTCCCTGGGGCAGGTCATCGCTGGGAGGGATCCGCTTTTGCCCTCCCAGGGTGTAGGCGGTCACGGCAGCCGGCCCAATCACAGATCGTCCAGGCTCGCAGAGCACCTTGGGCAAAGGGATCCCGGACTGGGCAAAGGCTTGTTGCACCGCCGTTGCCACAGTTTCCACCCACTCCGGGATGGAGGGGGGATCATCGGATTCGACATAGCGGATCCCCAGGCCCCCACCCACATTCAGCTCTTGTAGGGGCAACCCTCTGCCCAGCCCTTGCCGCCAGATCTGGGCCAGCACCCCCGCCAGGTCGCGGTGGCCCTGTAGATCAAAAATCTGTGACCCAATGTGGGCATGGAGCCCAACGCACTGCAGTTGGGGATGGGCTGCCAAAAAGTCAAACACCTCCGGCAGTTGCCATTGGCCAATGCCGAATTTGCTGTCGGTTTGTCCGGTGCGGATGTACTCGTGGGTGTGGACGTCAATACCAGGGTTAACCCGCAGGAGCAGCCGCGCTGGCCGTGCGGGCGTGGTCAGGGCCGACACCTGCTGCAGTTCGTACAGGCTATCGACCACCAAAGTACAGCCCGTCTCCAGGGCCAAGTTCAGCTCGTCGAGAGACTTGGCGTTGCCGTGCAGATAGAGATCTTCACCTTTGGCCCCCGCCTGCAGGGCTGTGTACAGCTCCCCGCCGGAAGCCACATCCAACCCCAGCCCTTCTTGCAGCGCCAATGCACAGATGGCCAGGCAGTTCCAGGCTTTCGTGGCGTACAAAACCCGGGATCCCCCGGCGTAGCAGCGGGCCCAGGTGTCGCGGTAAAGCTGGCAGGCGCGGCGCAGCGTCCATTCGTCCAGGATGTAGAGAGGGGATCCAAACTGGCGCACCAGCTCCACCACGTCGCACCCCCCAATTTCCAAGTGCCCCCGGCTGTTGATACGGCTGGTCAAGGGGCGCAAAGACTGGTTGGGGGAAAGGGTCTGCTCTGGATGGGTGGGAGTGCCGAGGGTCGAAATCATGGTCAGGAGTCAGAAAACTGTCTTAAACGATATCAAGTTCCTTATTCAGTTTGTCTTGAAAAGTGCCCAGCCCTAACCCGATCCCTTTATACCCAGCTCTGGGGCTGCCTCGTTCCGCTTCGACTCTGACTCTTCGGTTTTGAGATGGCTGACAATTGGCACAGTGGGAGTGTGTCTGACTTACGCAACACCTTCTGCTATGATGAAAGACCGGTGTCAACGGGTCGATGCCCGAGGGGTTAAAGGGGGCGGACTGTAAATCCGCTGGCTTACGCCTACGTTGGTTCGAATCCAACTCGGCCCACCATCGGCTTTGCCCACGTGGCTCAGTGGTAGAGCACCCCCTTGGTAAGGGGGAGGTCACGAGTTCGATCCTCGTCGTGGGCTTGGCGCTGTAAACTACCCGACCCTGACTGCTTCGCAGTACAGGGCGGGCTTTTGGTAGCCCTGCAGTTGGCAAGCCAACCACGAACCTCCAGGCTGGTTTACGGCAGCCCCCAAAAGCGCAATCACCTTCGCACCGTTAAAATCCGCATCCCCTTCCCAACCGCAGTGCCCGCATTTGAACTGCTTACCCTTGCGATAGGATTGAGCGGAGTCGGGATGAATATGCAGGCACTTGTGGCAGATCTGCGAGGTATAGGCCGCAGGGACAGCTACCACTTTGACACCCGCCCTCACAGCCTTGTATTCGATAAACCGCCGCAGCTGGTAGAACGCCCAGCTATTGCTACGCCGCCGCTCCTCACGACTGCGGGGGTGTTGATTGGTGCGTTCTCGAATGCCGCTTAAGTCCTCAATCCCAATGCAGGCAGAAAGAGATTGAGCTGCTTTAACGATGCGCTTAGCGATACTGTGGTTCACCCAAGCTTGAAAGCGTCTCTCTTTGCCAGACAGCCGTTGCAGCAGTTGACGGCATCGCCGCCTGCAACTGCGGGTGCCCTTACTGGCCTTGCGCTGAAGAGACGCTCTTAACCGACAGTAGTGATCTCGGACTTTGTTCAGCTGCTGTCCATTCCAGTTGTCTCCTTCGGAGGTATGTGTAATGTCTCGCCGTCCCAGGTCAACACCAATCACCTTGTCGGTGTTCTGTTGCTTGGGGGGCTCTGCCTCGACACAAATCTGGATGGAGTAGGAGCCGTCCTTCCGCCGGACTAGGGTGGCCGATTTGGGGTTAGAGCCAGCCAGCATTCCCCTCTGGTAGTTGCCAATGGCTAGCTCAAAGCGTTCTCTTCCATCAACCGTGGCAAGCGACACTGTCCAGTCTTTCTCGCGAAACGAGAAGATACGTGCATCGTAGGTAACGAACCTACGCTTGAACTCTTTAACTGGACGGTTGCGCTGTCTCGCCACTTTGCGAGCGCCTGCCACCCGTCTGCAGACCTGCTGGGCCAGATTACTGGACAAGCCAAACCGAGCGCGAATCTGGTAATAGCAAAGGGATTGGAGTTTGACTGCGTTGACTACTTTTTCTGGTGTGTTTTGGTTGACCCAGTTCAACGCCTGCACAAAGGCATCCATTGTCGCGTCCAATTTGGCGGCTTGCGACTGGGACACCTTGAGTTTGCAAGCTACAGTCAGGACTTGGGTCATGGTTCTATCATAACTTCCGCATTCTTCCCGACACTGACCCTACGGGTACAGTGCGGGGCTCCTGCGATTTCTAGCTGAAGATGATCCCAGCCGCTGGCGCCAGAAGAGCTATGGCCCGAACAACTGGGGAGATGACAAGAATCCTCCCCCTCGAGGGCGGGGAGTATGTCAAAATGCGGCAAGAACCCTCGAGTGGTCGCGATGATCCCACCGGATGGATCCCCCCTTGCTTCTGTTCCTGCCTGGCATAGCCTCACCCTCGCCGCTGCCATCCAGAAGTTGCAGACCGATCCCGATCGTGGCCTCACCACTCAGCAGGTGATCCAGAGGCAGCGGCAATATGGCCCCAATGAGCTGATCACCACTTCTGGCCGTAGCTCCTGGCAAGTCCTGCTGGATCAATTCCGCAACATCATGCTGCTGATGCTGATCGCCGTAGCGGCGATCTCAGCCACTTTGGACTTGCAAGAAGGCGAGTTTCCCAAAGATGCCCTGGCCATTTTGTTGATCGTTGGCCTTAACGGTGGCCTGGGCTATTTGCAAGAAAGTCGGGCGGAAAAAGCGCTGGCGGCCCTGAAAAAACTGGCCTCCCCTACTGTGCGGGTGGAGCGGGATGGCCTGTGGCAAGAAGTTCCAGCCAGCCAACTGGTGCCGGGGGATCGCGTGCTGCTGGAAGCCGGGGTACAGATCCCAGCCGATGGGCGCTTGGCCGAGGCCGTGAACCTGCAGGTGCGGGAAGCAGCTTTGACCGGAGAAGCCACCCCTGTAACCAAACAGGCAGATTGCGTACTCCCGCCGGACATCGAGCTGGGGGAACGGCGCAACATGGCCTTCATGGGCACCGAAGTGATTCAGGGGCGAGGGATCCTCTTGGTTACTGCCACCGGCATGAACACGGAGCTGGGCAAGGTGGCGAAGCTGCTGCAAACGGTGGAAAACGAGCCCACTCCCCTGCAGCGGCGCATGAGCCAACTGGGCAATGTGCTGGTGTCGGGATCCCTGGCTTTGGTGGCCTTGGTGGTGGGGATAGGGTTGCTGCAAGCCGGGAGTATGGCCCCCTTTACCTCGCTTCTGGAAACTTCCTTGAGCATGGCCGTGGCCGTGGTACCAGAGGGGCTGCCCGCGGTT
The DNA here is from genome assembly GCF_054058415.1 of Thermostichus sp. MS-CIW-38. Classification (NCBI taxonomy): domain Bacteria; kingdom Bacillati; phylum Cyanobacteriota; class Cyanophyceae; order Thermostichales; family Thermostichaceae; genus Thermostichus; species Thermostichus sp. MS-CIW-38. The sequence continues at coordinate 51,760 of NZ_JBSSAH010000005.1, forward strand.
ATCACTGTCACCCTGGCCATTGGCACCCAACGCATGGTGCGCCGCCACGCCCTCATCCGCCGCCTGCCGGCAGTAGAGACCCTGGGATCCGTCACCACCATCTGCTCCGACAAAACCGGCACCCTCACGGAAAACAAAATGGTGGTAACCGACATCGTTACCCCCGACCGCCATTACCACGTCAGCGGCACCGGTTACATTCCCAAGGGATCCTTCTACTGCGGCGGCCAGCCCGTAGATCCCGGGAGCGCCCCGGATCTGCAGGCCATCTTGCGGGCCGTGGTGTTCTGCAACGATGCCCTGTTGCAGGCCAGTCTCCAACCTGTTGCCGGGCGTAACCCTCGGTCTGCAGTTTCTTCTCCCCCTTCAACGCCCACCTGGTCCATCCTGGGGGATCCCACCGAGGCCGCCCTGCTGGTGGCAGCCGCCAAGGCCAACCTCCACAAAGGCTCTTTACAGGAGCGCTACCCACGGGTGCAGGAGCTCCCCTTCAGCTCAGAACGCAAGCGCATGAGCGTGGTGATCCAAGAAAACGGCGGCTACTGCGTCTACACCAAGGGATCCCCAGAGCTGGTGCTGGAGCGGTGTGATCGCATCCAGAAAGGGGGCACTTGGCAGGAACTGTCGGAAACCGATCGCCAAGCCATCCTCGGCACCAATAACCGCCTGGCCGCCCAAGGTATCCGGGTTCTGGGGGTAGCCACCCAGAGGCTAGAGCGGATCCCGGACAACGGGGAAGAGGTGGAGCACAACCTGGTTTGGCTGGGCCTGATGGGGATGCACGATGCTCCGCGACCAGAGGCACGAGAGGCCGTGGCCCGCTGCCGAGAAGCTGGGATCCGCACGTTGATGATTACCGGCGACCACCAACTGACAGCTGTTGCCATTGCCCGCCAGCTGGGCATTCTCGAGTCGGAGGATCAGGCGATTGACGGGCGTACCCTCTCCCGCTTGAGTTTCGAGGAGCTGCTGCAAACGGTACAAACCGTCAGGGTCTATGCCCGCGTCGCCCCCGAACACAAGCTGCGCATTGTGCAAGCCCTGCAAAAGCAAAACGAGTTTGTGGCCATGACCGGGGATGGGGTCAACGACGCCCCTGCCCTGCGCCAAGCGGATATTGGCATCGCCATGGGCATCACGGGCACCGATGTGAGCAAAGAGGCCAGCGACATGGTGCTGCTGGACGACAACTTCGCCACCATCGTGGCAGCCATTGAAGAAGGGCGAGTGGTTTACAGCAACATCCGCCGCTTTGTGAAGTACATTTTGGGCAGCAACATCGGCGAAGTGCTGACGGTGGCTGCTGCCCCCATCCTGGGCTTGGGGGATGTGCCGCTGACGCCCCTACAGATCTTGTGGATGAACTTGGTGACCGATGGCCTGCCCGCTCTGGCCTTGGCTTTGGAACCGGCGGAGCCAGGGGTGATGCAGCGCCCCCCCTTCAACCCCAAAGAGAGCATCTTCGCCCAGGGGCTGGGAGCCTACATGGTGCGCATCGGCGTGGTTTTTGCCATCTCCACAATCCTCATGATGGTCATTGTGGAAGCCTACATCCCCCACTGGCGCACGATGGTCCTCACCACCCTGTGTATCGCCCAGATGGGCCATGCGCTGGCCGTGCGCTCCAACGAGAAGCTCACCATCGAGACCAACCCTTTTTCCAACCCCTACCTGCTGGGCGCGGTCCTGACCACTCTGCTCTTGCAATTGGCTCTGCTCTATGTGCCTTTCTTGCGCAGCTTCTTTGGCACAGAGGAGCTAACCCGCACTGAACTTTTGATCTGCTTGGGCTCTAGCACCGTGGTTATGGTCTGGGTGGAGTTGGAAAAACTCTATTGCCGCTGGCGCAAGGGATCCCGCTGAATCTTCACAATTATTTTTCACAATAAAGCATCTTCACAATAAAGAGTCTCTCTCCCTACTGCACCCAGAAACAAAGCTTTGAGCCAAGACTCATTTCCCCAAAAAGCCACTCTTGAGGAATCCTGCCCATTGCATAGAGGCCATTTCCGCAAGTTAGCTGAGCTTCCCCTTTTGATCTCCAAGATAAGCTGGAAAGACTTGCTGGGATACTGTGGAAAGGGGGCAGGAATCTCTGGGTTCTATGCACAGAGAGCTATGGGCGGTAGGGAAAACGGTGGGCCTGGTGGATCCCTCTGGCCTTGCCTTTTGGCTGCTGGGATCCCTCTTCTTGGCTCTCCTGCTGCTTGGCGTCAGCCTGGGGGAAAGTCAGCCGCTTTCTGTCTTCAGAGGGATCCTGGGATCCCTTTCTCGAAGATTTCCCTTCCAACCTCCTAGAGGCACCCCCAGCCCAGAGGCTCGTTTTCGGGCAGCCTTGGAAGCCAGCTTGGATGCTATTTACCTGCTGGAGGCGGTGCGGGATCCCGTTACCCGCGAGATCCGCGACTTTGTCTTTGTGGATGTCAACGCCAAGGGGGAAGAGCTCATTTCCCTCCAGCGCCGGCAGATCATCGGCCAGCGGCTGTGCGAGCTGCTGCCCATCAACCGCTGGGGGGGCTTTTTTGAGAAATACAAGCGAGTGGTGGAAACCGGCATTCCTCTGGAAGAGGAGTTCCCCATTTCGGGGCAGCCGGGCTTGAAGGCCAGTTGGATCCATCACCAAGTGGTGCCGGTGGGCGATGGGATCCTCATCACCAGCCGCGACATCAGCGAGCGGGTCAAGATGGAGCGGGCTCTACAGGAAAGCGAGTCTCGCTACCGCGCCCTCTACGAGGCCATTCCCGACTTGATTTTTGAGCTCAGCGCCGAGGGAGTCATTCTTCATTGCAAGCCTTCCCCTTACGTTCCCACCCGACATCCGCCTGAGTTTTACGTGGGTTGCCGCGCCCAAGACGTGTTTACTGGCTCGCTGAAAGAGCAGTATCCATCTCTGGCGGAGGGGGCCTTGGTCAGCCAGACGCCGCAGTACCTAGAGTACGAAGTTGAGATTGAGCCGGGGATCCGCTGCTATCGGAGAGCCTGCGTTGTCGCTCACGGGAGAGACAAAGTTTACATCCTGGTGCGAGATATCACCGAGCGGAAACAGGCGGAGTTGGCCCTTAGAGAAATGGAAGCCACCCAGCGGGCCATTCTCCAAGCCATCCCCGACCTCATCCTTCGCCTGAATAGCCAGGGCATCTGCCTGAGCTCTATTCCCGGAGGCGATGTCCATCTTTACTGCCCAGCAGAGCGCCACTTAGGTCGATCCCTCCAGGAGATTCTGCCGCCAGCGCTGGCCGAGCAGCGGCTTTTCTATGTTCAGCAAGCCCTGGCCACCCAAACCCAACAGCGCTACGAGTACAGCATTGAAGTTCAAGGGGAGGTACGCTACGAAGAGGCCCGCATTGTCCCTCTCAACAGCCAGGAAGTCCTGGTGATCGTGCGGGATATTACAGAAGCCAAGCAGGCGGAGCTGGCCTTGAAAGCCGCTGAACAGCTGCAGCGAGCCATTCTAGAAGCCATTCCTGACTTGATCTTCCGCCTTGATAGCCAGGGCATTTGCTTGAGCTTTATCTCGGGGGGCGAGGTTCTTCTCTATGGCTCACCCGACACCTACGTGGGCCGATCCCTGCAGGAGCTTTTGCCACCGGAGTTGGCCGAGCGGCGGCTTTTCTTTATTCGGCAGGCCCTGAGCACCCAGACGCGGCAGCGCTACGACCAAAGCATCGAGATTGAAGGGGAGACCCGCCACGAAGAGGTGCGCATTGTGCCCCTCAACCCCCAAGAGGTGGTGGTGATCGTCCGCGATGTAACCGACAGGGTGCGATCCCAGCAGGCCGTCCAGGAAAGCGAGCAGAAGTTCCGGGCGCTGTTTGAGAATGCCGCTGTGGCCATCCTCATCCGCCATGCCGAGACCGGCGAGATCCTGGAGGCCAACTCCCAAGCCATTTCGGCCTATGGCTTCTCCAGTTTGGAGGAGCTGCGAGCCTTCGACGCTTCCGAGCAGTCTCCCTATCGCCAGGCTCTTCGGGGCGGGGAGTTCTCGCTGCAGTTCTACTTGGAGCAGGCCCGCCAGCAGGGATCCGCCCGCTTTGAGTGGCAATGGCAGCGGCAGGATGGCCGAGTTGTCTGGGAAGACGTGTTTGTGCAGCCCCTTGTCTTGCGCGGGATCCCGTGTTGGGTGTTTACCGCGGTGGACATCACTGCCCGCAAGTCGGCAGAAGCGGAGCTGGAGCAGTTTTTCTCGGTAGCTCTGGATTTGCTCTGCATTGCCGATGCCCAAGGGTACTTTCGCCGTCTTAACCGAGCCTGGGAGACTACGCTGGGCTATTCTCTGCAGGAGCTGCAGAGCCGACCCTTTTTGGAGTGGGTTCACCCGGACGACCTCCCCGCCACGCAGGCGGCCATGCAGCAGCTTATCGAAGAGAAACGGCTGGATCACTTTGTCAACCGCTACCGCACCCAGGACGGCAGCTATCGTTTCATCGAGTGGCGAGCCTCTTTGGCCGGATCCCTGTTCTACGCCGCCGGACGGGATATCACCCTAGCCAAGCTGGCAGAAGAGCAGATGAAAGCAGCCAAGGAAGCTGCCGAAGCCGCCAGCCGGGCCAAGAGCGAGTTCCTGGCCACCATCAGCCACGAGATCCGCACCCCCATCAACGCCATTTTGGGGATGACCAGTCTACTCCTGGACACCTCCTTGGATCCGCAGCAGCAGGATTGGGTACAGACCATCCGCTATGGAGGCGAGGTGCTGCTGAACCTAATCAACGACATCCTCGATTTCTCCAAGATCGAGTCCCAGAAGCTGGAACTGGAGGAAATACCCTTTTCCTTGCTGCAGTTGGTGGAGGAGCTGCTGGATCTGATGGCAGCCCAAGCCCAGAGCAAGGAGCTGGAGCTGATGGCCTGGGTGGATCCCAGCCTGCCGCCAACCTTGATAGGGGATCCCAACCGGCTGCGCCAAATCCTGGCCAATCTGCTCAGCAACGCCATCAAGTTCACCCCCCAGGGAGAGGTGGTGGTGACCGTCGAGGCCGGGGAGAGGGATCCTGAAAAGCAATGGGTCAACGTTCAGGTGCGGGATACAGGCATTGGCATTCCCCCCGAAAAATTGGATCGCCTCTTCAAGCCCTTCAGCCAGGTGGATAGCTCCATCAGCCGCCAGTTTGGGGGCACCGGCCTGGGCTTGGCCATCAGCCAGCGTCTCTGCCAGCTCATGGGGGGAGCAATCGGGGTGGAAAGTCAGCCGGGCCAGGGATCCACTTTTCGCTTTCGCATCCCCCTAAAGAGGCCAGACCAGGAGCTGTTGCCAACCGCCGCACCGGATCCCAGCTTGGCCGGTAAGCAGATCTTGCTGGTGGAAGACAACGCCAGTCAACGGCAGTTGCTATCCCGACTGCTGAGCGCTTGGGGCATGGAGGTAACCTGTTGTGCCTTGGCGGCAGAAGCCCAGGCTGCAGTTAGAACTCGTCCTTTTGACCTGGCCCTTCTGGATGCCACCCTGCCAGACCGGGATGGCTTGACCCTGGCGGCTGACCTGCAGACAGCGCAACCCCGCCTGTTACCGCTAGTGCTGACGGGGCGCAACTTCATCTCCACAGCAGACCCTCTCCCCACTTTGGCCAAGCCGGTCAAAGCCTCCCAACTGCGGAAGCTGCTGCTGGGGCTTGTGGGAGAAAAAGCTCCTTCCTCCTTATCTTCCTCTCCCGCCGCTCCTCCCTCCATTTGGGACGCGACCCTGGCCAGCCGCTACCCGCTTCAGATCCTGGTGGCAGAGGATAACCCGGTTAACCAGAAGGTGATTCGCCTCATGCTGGAGCGATTGGGCTACCGGCCCGACATAGTCGGCAACGGTCTGGAAGCCGTCCAAGCTCTGCGCCTGCGACCCTACGATCTGGTGTTGATGGACATGCAAATGCCGGAGCTGGATGGTCTTGCGGCCACCCGTCGCATCCGCGCTGAACTGCCTCCTGAGCGCCAGCCTCGCATTGTTGTCCTCACGGCCAATGTGTTTTCGGAAGGCCGTGCTGCTGCCCAAGCTGCTGGGGTAGATGGCTATCTAACCAAACCCTTGGAGCCAGCCGCCCTAGTCCGGGTTCTTCAGGGATCCCTTCCCCTTCCCATCCCGGCCAGCCAAGAAGAGGATCCGCCCCTCGACCCCGTTATCCTCGCCCAGGTGCGGGCAGTCTTCAGCTCTCCAGAAGCCTGGCAGGAGATGATCCAAACCTACCGGCAGGACAGCGAAGCTCTATTGGGATCCCTGCGGCAGGCCCTAGAGCAGCGGGATCCCCAAGCCATTGCTCGGTTGGCCCACCGCCTCAAGGGCAGCAGCAGCACCCTGGGCGCCAAACGTCTGGCCGAGCTGTGTCAGCAGTTGGAAAAGCTGGTTCATGCCGAGCCAGCCAGTTCTGTAAAATGGGATACTATAGAGCAAGCCGTGCAGCAGCTGGAGGTGGCATATCGGCAAGTTACCCTCAGTCTCTCCTCCTGAGTGCAGAGCCTTTCTCCCTCTCCTCTCAATGCCTATGCTGAGGCCTAATCCCCATCCTCCGGCCAGCTCGCCGGCGGTTCCTGAGGCCCAGGCGGGATCCCCCTCTCCTGAAAAGAAGCCGTTGTTGTTGATCGCGGACGATGAGCCCAGCCAGCGACTCTTGGTTCGCTACGCCCTTGAGCGAGAAGGCTACCAAGTCCTGGAAGCCAGCAGCGGCGAAGTCTGTCTGCAGCTAGCCGCTCAACACCCAGTGGATATGGTCTTGCTGGATGCGGTCATGCCGGATGTGGATGGGTTTGAGTGCTGTCGCCGCCTCCATGCTCAAAACTCGGATCTGCCCATTCTCATCGTCACGGCGCTGGAAGATGAGTCCTGCGTGGATGAAGCCTTTGCTGCCGGGGCCAGCGATTACATTTCCAAACCCATTCGCTGGTCGGTTTTGAAGCGGCGCATCCGCCACCTGATCCAGGCCAGCCAAGCCCAACGCCACCTGCGGGAACTCAACCAAGCCCTAGAAGCCAAAGTGCAGGAACGTACCGCCCAGCTGGCCTGCCAGGTGCAGGATCTGCAGCAGCTCAGCCGCCTTAAGGATAGCTTTCTGGCCAGCGTTTCCCACGAGCTGCGCACTCCCCTCACCAAGATCAAGTTGGCCCTGGAACTGTTGGGCCGCACTCCTCTCAACGAGAAGCAGTGCCAATACCACCGCATCGCTTTGGAAGAGTGTCAGGCTGAAATTGAGCTGATCAACAAGTTGCTGGATCTGCAGGGCCTGGAAGCCAAAGAGTTGAGCTCTGCGGCTGCCGCCATCGATCTCCACAGCTTTTGCACAAGCCTACTCAATGGGGTGCGAGAACGGGCTCAGGCTCGGCAACTAAAGCTGGAGATGGCGGAGCTGACCTCATTCCCGGCAGTGCTCTACAGCTACCCGCAGCAGCTAACCCTGATCCTGAAGGAACTGCTGGAAAATGCCTGCAAGTTTACCCAGCCGGGCGGAACCCTCCGCTTGGAGGTGCAAGCCTTTCCCGGTGGGGTTGAGCTAAGGATTGGCAACACCGCCCAAATCGAGCCTGAACACCTGCCCCACCTTTTCGAACGCTTTTACCGGGTGCCCTCTGAGGATCCCTGGGCGCAGCCGGGCAGCGGCCTTGGACTGGCCTTGGTGAAGCAGTGGGTGGAGTATCTGCAGGGCCAAGTCCGGGTCACCAGCCAGAAGGGATGGACTTGGTTTGTCCTTTGGCTGCCCAGCCTAGAGCCCTCCAACCGTTGACGCCCAAAGGCGGGTGGGAGGCAGCGATTGAGACTTTAGTGACCAACGACAGCAGCAGTCTCAGCAGTGGCAAAGGAGGTGCCACACCCACAACTGGCGACTGCGTTGGGGTTCCTGAAGCGGAAACCGCCCCCCAGCAGATCCTCGGAAAAATCGACGGTGGTGCCGCTGATCAAGGTCATGCTCAAGGGATCCACCGCCACCTGGATATCCCCAAAGTCGAAGGTGTGATCGTCAGGGTTGGCCTGAGACTCGAAGTTCATTACGTAAGAGAGGCCAGAGCAGCCGCTCGGCTTGACCCCCAGACGCAGGATGGGCTGGGATCCCTCTTTTTCGTACTTGCTGCGCAGGCGCTTCAACTCTTGGATGGCGCTATCGGTCAGGGTGATCATGACGAGAAGGCTCAAGGGTACGTTCTACTCCCCATCCTATCAAGGGTTTTTTCTCGGCCAGCGAGAGCATGACTCTAGTCAATAATAAGCTCAACTATACTGAAAATAATGTATAATATGTTCAGTACGGATTACTACCAGTTGATCTTTCTGTTTACTTTCGAGTCTGCCAACATGGTAGCCAAAGCAAAGCAGAAAATTGGTAGTAAGACGACACGGAAACTGCGCTTTGGGTATTCTACTCAAAGCTTTGCGGGATACCGCCATTCTGGTTGGAAACAAACAGAATGCTATCGCTGCATAGTTGAACAGTGATGTTCAGCAGTGTTCAGCGTAAATGTATCAGCAATTGGTAAGCTAGGGATCCCAATCCCTGAGGTCTTGCCCCTGTGACAGATCCCAATGCCATTCGGATCACCTTTTTGGGCACCAGCTCCGGCATGCCCACCCGCCAGCGCAATGTCTCTGGGGTGGCGGTGCAGTTTCCCCAGCGGTCGGAATGGTGGCTGTTCGATTGTGGCGAGGGCACCCAGCACCAGTTGCTGCGCCTAGACGAGCTGCGCCCCAGCCAGTTGCGCCGCATTTTCATCACCCACATGCACGGGGATCACATCTACGGCCTGCCGGGGCTGTTGGCCTCCTGTGGCTTGGGCAGCACCCCTGAGCACATCGATATCTACGGCCCGCCGGGCCTGGAAGAGTACCTGAAGGCCGTGTTGCGCTACAGCGAGACGCGCATCCCCTACGGCTTCCGCGTTCACACCGTCGAAACCGGTCTCATCCTGCAAGAGCCGGAATACTCCGTCTTCTGCGCGCCCTTGGATCACCGGGTGCCCGCCTTCGGCTACCGCGTGGTGGAACAGGATCGGCCAGGCAGCTTCAATGCAGCCAAAGCCCAAGCCGATGGGATCCCCTTTGGCCCTCTGTATGGGCAGCTCAAGGCCGGCCAATCCATCATCTGGCAGGGCCGCTGCTTTCACGGACGGGATTATGTCGGGGATCCCATTCCGGGCCGCAAATTCTCCTACTGCACCGACACGATTTTCTGCCGCAACGCCGTCGATCTCTCCCGGGCTGCGGATCTGGTCATCCACGAGGCTACCTACGCTCAGGCTGACTTGGAGCTGGCCCGCCGCTCTAAGCATTCCACCGCCGCCATGGCCGCCCAAGTGGCCGCCGAAGCCAAGGCCCAAGCTTTGATCCTCACCCACTTCAGCCCCCGCTACACCCCAGAAGCCCCCATTACCTTGGAAGACCTGCTGGCAGAAGCTCAGGCCATTTTTCCCAATACCCTGCTGGCCCGCGATCGGCTGACCTACGAGATCCCCCGTCGCAGCCCCTCCCCTCTGCCGGTGGGTGTGGGCTTGCCTCGCTAGAATGGTAGAACTGACTGTCTCAACCGGCAATGACGGATCCCAGACCCTACCCCGAACGTCCCCAATTTCCAGAGCGGCCCAAAACCGAACAACTGGATCAAACTGCCAACGAGTGGCGAACCTTCAGCGCTTTGCCCCCTGCCACTTCTCTGCCCCCGGTTCAAGCCGAGCGGCCAGCCCCGCAAACGGCTGCTGAGGGGGAAACCCTGCCAAAATTGGCTCCCTGGAGTAAACGAATTGGGGCTTTTGCCCTCGACTTTGGGCTGGGGCTGGGGATCTCCTACCTAGCCCAAGGCTTGGCTGCTCTGGTAGGGGCCAATGCAGGCGCCGTGGACATGACCGGCTATCTCGCCTTCTTCGCCACCTGGCTGGTGAACCGCGGCTATTTCCAATCCCGTCCTGAGGGCCAAAGCCTCGGCAAATGGCTGCTGAACATCAAAACCCTGGATCCCGAAACCGAAGCCTCGCCGCACCTGGTTCGTTCTCTGGCTCGAGAGGGAGTGCTCTCCCTCTTTGTGCTCACGGAGGCCCTGCTGGTGCCTCTGGCTGCGGATGGGCTGTTTGCCGTCTTCGACAAGGAAAAACGCCAAACCATTCACGACCGCGCCGGACGCACCCTAGTGGTGGAAGCGGAGCGGGGCTATCACCTGGATGAAAAAGTCTTGCGGTTTTTGCAGGACATCCTAGAGGGGGACGCTGCTGACGACGTCAAATCGGCTGCTCGCGACCTGCTGCGCCAAGCCCAGCGCAATGACACCGTGCGGGATCTGTCCAAGCAGTTGCAGCGCCTGAGCAAAGATGTGGATCGCAACGCCCGTAGCCTACGGCAACAAACGGGCAAGCAAGTGAAAACTTGGGTTGATTCCGTCAAGGAAAAGTTGGATAATTGGTGATCGCGCTTATCGAGGTAAACCCCCACCTCCAGCCTCAGGATCTGGGATTGCAGTTTCCTCATTGCCGTTTACCTTCGTCTTGGGATCCGTCATGGCCAAAGCAAAGGGTGCCCGCATCATCATTACTCTGGAGTGCACGGAGTGCCGCACCAACGTCAACAAGCGCTCTCCAGGCGTGAACCGCTACACCACCACCAAAAACCGCCGCAACACAACAGCCCGCTTAGAGCTGAAGAAATTCTGCCCCCACTGCAACCGCCACACCGTCCACAAAGAGATTAAGTAGTTCAAGCCGTTTCGCCGTTCTCCTGACCTATGGTTTACGCTCGCCGCCGCCTGTCTCCCATTAAGCCGGGAGAGCCCATTAGGTACACCGATGTGGAGCTGCTCAAGAAATTTGTTACCGAGCGTGGCAAGATCTTGCCCCGCCGCATCACCGGCCTGACTGCCAAACAACAGCGAGAGCTCACCGCCGCGATCAAACGAGCGCGCATCATGGGTCTTCTTTACTTTGTCAACAAAGAGGGATAGCTTTCTCCGGATCCCAATGGGCCTGCAGCTTTCGCCGGAACTCCAAGCCCGCTTGTCCCAGCCCCTCAATATCGGCGGGGTAAAAGTTTTGAGCCGCGTTTTTCAGGCGCCGCTGTCAGGGGTAACCGACCAAGTCTTTCGAGGGCTGGTGCGCCGTTTTGCCCCCCACAGCTTGGTTTACACGGAAATGGTCAGCGCGACCGGCTTGCGCTATGCCCGCCAGTTGCCCCGCATCATGGAGGTTGGCGAGGGGGAGCAGCCTATTGGCATCCAACTGTTTGATTGTCGGCCCGACTTTCTGGCGGAAGCAGCCCGCATGGCTGTGGACGAAGGGGCGACCTTGGTGGACATCAACATGGGCTGCCCGGTGAACAAGATTACCAAAAACGGCGGCGGCTCTTCTCTGCTCCGCGATCCCGACACGGCAGCGCGAATTGTGGAGGCGGTGGCCAACGCAGTGGAGGTGCCCGTAACCGTGAAAACGCGCCTGGGCTGGTCAGATCAGGAGATCAACATTTTGGATTTTGCCCACCGTCTGCAGGAGGCAGGGGCGCAACTGCTCACCCTGCATGCCCGAACACGCGCCCAAGGCTTCAACGGCAAAGCCCGCTGGGACTGGATCCGCCGCGTCAAACAGCACCTGCGCATTCCCGTCATCGCCAATGGGGATATTTTCTCGACAGCCGCAGCGGTGAAGTGTTTGGAGGAAACCGGCGCCGATGGGGTGATGTGCTCCCGCGGCACCATGGGCTATCCCTTTCTGGTGGGGGAAATCGATCACTTCCTGAAAACCGGTCAAGAAAGACCGGCCCCCACTCCCCTGGAGCGGATTCAAATGGCCTTAGAGCATCTGCGCGGTCTCTGGGAGTACAAGGGAGAACGTGGCATCCGTCAGGCCCGCAAGCACATGACTTGGTACATCAAAGACTTTGCCGGAGCCTCTCAATTCCGTGCTCTCCTCTGTCGCATTGAGACGGTGCAGGAAGGGGAAGCCCTGCTTCTTCAAGCCATGGAGCGCTGCCAAGAAGCCACACCTCGACCGGAAGAGGCCATTAAAACCACCGAGGAGGTCGACCTTCTCCCTGAAGCCGGTTGGGCGTAGCTCCGGTGATCCCTGCAATTGGAAATCGCTTGGAAATCGCCGCACGTCTGCCTTGGCTGTAGCCTGTGGCCCCGAAAAAGGCTATTGCGCCTGCTGCTGGAACAGGGCTGCCACCAACTTTTCCCCCATTTCCTGGCAACCCACTAAAGTCATTCCCTCAGAGTAGAGGTCTGGGGTGCGGTACCCTTGCGCCAAAACGGCTTCTACCGCCTGTTCGATGCGGTCGGCAGCTTGCGGCTGATCCAGGGAGTAGCGGAGCATCAGGGCGCCGGAGAGCACCTGGGCAATGGGGTTGGCTTTGTCTTGTCCGGCAATGTCGGGAGCCGACCCATGTACCGGCTCGTATAGGCCGGGGCCAGAGGATCCCAGAGAGGCAGAGGGCAGCATACCAATAGAGCCGGTCAGCATGGCCGCTTCATCGGAGAGGATATCGCCGAAGAGATTGCCCGTGAGGATGACGTCGAACTGCTTGGGCCAGCGCACCAACTGCATGGCGGCATTGTCGATGTACAGGTGGGAAAGTTCCACCTCCGGGTACTCAGCCGCAATGACATTGACCCGCTCCCGCCACAGTTGCGACACCTCGAGAACGTTGGCTTTGTCCACCGAGCAGAGCTTGCGCCGGCGTTTGCGGGCCAGCTCAAAGGCAACTCGGGCAATCCGATCCACCTCAGCTTCGCTGTAGACCATGGTGTTCACGCCACGCCGGGATCCCTGGGCATCCGTGAAGATTCCCTTGGGCTGGCCGAAGTAAATGCCCCCCGTCAGCTCCCGCACCACCACCAGGTCGATCCCCGAGATCACCTCTGGCTTCAGGGAGGAAGCCCCCACCAGTTGAGGGAAGACTTTTACCGGGCGCAAGTTGGCAAACAGCCCCAGCCCCGCCCTCAAGCCCAACAAGGCCCGCTCCGGGCGTTTCTCAGGAGGCAGAGCGTCATACTTGAAGTCGCCGACAGCAGCCAGATAAACGGCATCGCTCTCTTGAGCCATTTTCAGGGTTTCTGCCGGCAAGGGATCCCCAGTCTGGTCGTAGGCAGCCCCGCCGATTAGGCCCTCTTGCCACTGGAGAGCAAATCCCATCTGCCGGGCAACTGCATCCAAAACGGCTCGTCCCACCCGCATGATTTCGGGGCCGATGCCATCTCCGGCAAGGGCTGTGATCCGATAGGTTCGAGCAGTTGAAGAAGAAGTGCTCATGAGCGGTCAAGCTGAAGATGAGGGCGTAGAGATACTACCATTTCGGCGGACTTGCCCATCCCTTGGCACACAGGTTTGCAGACAACTCCTCTAAAAAGCTCTCCAAAAGAGAAAGTGCAGCCTGGCCACCAACCTGCTGCACTCTGATGGTGATTCTGATGGTGATGATGACGATCAACCCATCAAGCGGGAGTCCCAGATGTTCTTTTAGAACAAGCCCAAGGTGACCCACTTATCCAAGGGCAAGGTGGCACCTATGCCCAGGTAGAGGGTGACCAAGGTGCCGATCAGGAACACCGTTGTCGCCACTGGGCGGCGCAAGGGGTTTTGGAACTTGTTGACGTTTTCGATGAAGGGCACAAACAAGAGACCCACAGGAATGGCAGACATCAGAGCAATTCCCAACAGCTTGTTGGGAGCAATCCGCAGGATGTGGAAGGCGGGGTAGAGATACCATTCCGGCAGAATTTCCAGAGGCGTAGCAAAGGGATCCGCCGGCTCCCCTACACCTGCCGGATCCATGACTGACAGGCCAACGATCACTCCAATAGTGCCCAGGATCACCACCGGAAACATAAAGAGCAAATCGTTGGGCCAAGCGGGCTCACCATAGGTCATGTGGCCCATGTTTTTCTTCAGCTTGGCTACAACTTTGGGGTTGTCTAGATCAACCTTGCGGGTAATGGCCTCGGTCGCTATCACCTGTTTTGAGACAGCCATGAGAGTTCTCCTTATCTAGGGACAAAAGTTCTGAAAAAGGGGCAGTTAGAGATCCCAGTTACCAGGAAAGTCAAAGGCGTCTGGGAGTCAAACCTTGCTCACAAAGGCCCAGAAATGCCTTGGCGGCGGATCATCAAAAAGTGCATGGTCATAAAGACTGCGGTCAGCCAGGGTAGCACGAAAGTGTGCAAGCTGTAGAAGCGAGTCAGGGTAGCTTGACCAACCGCTTCGCCGCCCCGGATCAGTTGCACCAACAAGTCGCCCACCACCGGAATGGCACTGGGCACACCTGAGACGATCTTGACTGCCCAGTAGCCCACCTGATCCCAGGGCAGGGAGTAGCCGGTAACGCCAAAGGAGACGGTCAGCACCGCCAAGATCACGCCGGTTACCCAGGTCAGCTCACGGGGCTTTTTGAATCCCCCTGTCAGATAGACCCGGAAGGTGTGTAGGATCATCATCAGCACCATCATGGAGGCGCTCCAACGGTGGATGGAGCGCAACAGCCAGCCGAAGTTCACCTGGGTCATGATGTAGTTCACCGACTCAAAAGCCTCGGCCACCGTCGGACGATAGTAAAACGTCATGGCGAAGCCGGTGGCAAACTGAATTAAGAAGCACACCAGCGTCACCCCGCCGAGGCAGTAGAAGATGTTAACGTGAGGCGGAATGAATTTTCCCGTTGCGTCGTCGACGAAAGGCGTAATCTCCAGCCGCTCGTCCAACCAGTCGTAAACTTTGCTCATAATGCCTGCAATTCTTGAAATTGGATCTCGAGGGCGGGGCAAGCCCACTCCACTCAGCAATGTAACACAATCTTTTAACACCATCCTGGCGTCGGGCTCAGCTTGGGGACGAAGATCTCGATCCCAGGAGGCCAGGCAAGTTTTCGATATTGCGTTTTGTTCATGTTTCTTAATGTTTTTTTGGGATCGATGGTTGTGCAGAAGCCGAGATACACAGGGATCCGCTGGAGAGGGTGGGGGATCCGCATTGTCTTGCTTGGGTGTTTGCTCTGGGCGAGTTTGGGCATTGGCGCCTGTCCAGGGCAGGCCAGCCGCTGGGGAGAAGAGCAGCAACTGCTGGCGCAGGCTTGGGCCTATGTGGATCGGGCCTATGTGGATCCGGGGTTTAACGGGCAAAACTGGTGGCAGGTGCGGCAACGGTTTCTCTCCCGGCCCTTAAAGGAGCGCAAGCAGACCTATCAGGCCATTGAGGAGATGTTGGCCACTCTGGGGGATCCCTTTACTCGCTTTCTGGATAAAGAGCACTACCTCAGCCTGCAGACCTCCACAGCCGGCGAGCTGAGCGGTGTCGGCTTGCAGATTGCCATCGATGAGCAGGGGGCGGTGCGGGTGATTGCCCCCATGGAAGGCACTCCTGCCGAGCAGGCCGGGATCCAACCCCAGGATGAGATTTTGGCGGTGGATCGGGTGCCGGTGGCGGGGCTGAGCCTGGACGAAGTGGCCGAGCGGATGCGGGGGCGCAGTGGCACGCCGGTTACCTTGAAGCTGAAGCGGCAGGATCGCATTTGGGAGGTGGAGCTGGTACGCCAATCGATCACCATCAACCCCGTGCGCACCCGTTTTTTTGAGCTGCCTCAGGGATCGGTGGCCTACATTCGCCTCAGCCAGTTCAACGGCAATGCTGCCGCTCAAGTCCGCCAAGCCATTCGGGCCGCAGAAGCTCAAGGGGTGCGGGGCTACATTCTCGATTTGCGCAACAATCCGGGGGGACTCTTGCAGGCGGCCATTGAGATCGCCCGCTTCTGGATCCCCAAGGGTGACATTGTGCTGGTGACGGATCGCCACGGCATTCAAGACAGCATTCCCGCCACCGGCGAGGTGCTCACAGAGGCGCCGCTGGTGGTCTTGGTGAACCAGGGCAGCGCCAGTGCCAGTGAAGTGTTGGCCGGGGCACTTCAGGACAGTGGGCGAGCTCAACTGGTGGGAACGCGCACCTTTGGCAAGGGTCTGATTCAATCCCTGCTGGAGCTGGCGGATGGATCGGGGCTGGCGGTGACCACGGCCAAGTACCTTACCCCCAGCGGCCACGACATCCATCGCCAGGGGATCCAGCCCGATGTGGTGGTGGCGGAGGGATCCGTTCCTCTGACGGCGGAAACCTTGGCCGGGCCGGAGGACATCCAGCTCCAGCGAGCCTTGGAGTTGTTGGGGCAGACCCAAGGGATCCCGGTGGCCAAAAGCGGGTGAGGGAGGAGATCCCGCTCCAGACCCAGATCTCAATCGTTGGCATTCAGGATTTGGATTCCTGGTTGTTTTCGATTCGTTTTAGGATCAGAGGCAGGGTTTTCTGGGCCACTTCTCGGCTCCAGCGCCGGTTTCTGACTCTGTCCGCTCCCGCCCGCATGAACGCTATCCAGCAATTTCACCACTTTTTCAACTGCTGCATTGGGGCTTGGCGCACAGAGCGCACCTACCATTACCTAGACCGTGGCGAGGTGGAGCGCTCCCGCACCGAGTTCACCATTCGCACTCTCACCCCTGAGCTCAAGCACAAGGTGCTCACCGACAACAACTACCCCAACCACAACGTGGATGGTTTTTTGGGCTTTCACTTGGCTTTTGAGACCGTTTCCGAAACGGGGGAGGAGGCCGGGCAAGAGCTGAACATGCTGTTCGTCCCTCGGCAGGAAACCCCCCTGGGGCTGCAGGGAGACTACCTGCGGGATCGGGCCTACGAGGAAGATCGCCCGATGGTGGCGGCTTTCCGGTTTGATCCTGGATCCCTGCAACTGGTGATGACCACCACCTACACTCGTGTGGTTGCTGTAGATACCATCACTCTACTGAATCCGCGCCTGCGCCTGCGGCAGATCCTTACCTACCAACGTCCCCCTCAGGGTCAGCCTTTGCAGGAGCTGTTGCTGGTGGGGTTTGGGGTAGAACAGAAGCTGACGTGACCTACTCCCGCACTCATGCTGATGCAAAGCGCTCCGCGCCGCTAAAGCGAGAGAGGACGGGGCTTCCCGGCGGTCTAGCTAACCTGCGGATCCTGAGCATGACGCTTCCCAAAGACCTGAGATTGTCTCAGCACTTGGCTCTGATCCAGTTGAGGTTCGAGCGAGGACAATACCGGCAGGCGCTAGAGGAGGTTAAGCAGGCCCAAAGCCGCTATCCGCAGTCGGGTAAGCTACGGCTCTGGCAGGCCCTGGCCCAAGAAGCCCTTGGCGAAACGCAGGAGGCCATCCTGTTGGCCCAAACCTTGCTGCGCAACCCAGATCCAGAAGTTGCCCAGCAGGCTCGCTATGTCTTGGGCATCTGGCAAGCCCCTCGTCTGCGGCGTCCAGCGGAGTGGTTGAGCGAAATTCCCGATCTCAGCCGGCTGGAGGAAGCTGATCCCCCAGAGTACCGCTTGGCCTATGGGCGCTCCCAACGCAAAGGCCCTTCCCCAAGATCTGGCGCTCCTTCTGGGGATCCCCTCAGCCGCCGGGCAGCGGATCCCCCGCTGGACACTAAGCCCCTCATCTGGGTGTTGATCGGGATCCTCTCGACCCTGCTGGCCGTGATGGCTTGGCTGCCCTAGAGGGGGGTATAACCCTCGCCGCTGCTGGGTTAGTGGGGAGCATGCCTCTAACCCCCAAAACCCTGAACTTTGCTGAATTTACTGAGCTTTAGGCGGTTTGGCAAAAGTCATTGAGAGGGATATAGTAGACCAAGTTTCCCCCTGATCCTTGAGTCCACCGCAACGGTTGCCGGGAAGTGAAGGGGGAAAGCGCTCGGGGGGTATTCCTCAGGGCTTTGCGGGATACCGCCTTCCTGTTTGGACTCCGTCCCGCTGACGCGAACAGAGATAGGCAGGATGCGATCGCTTCTTTCCTGAACCATGTTCAGGAGAGTTCAGCGTGAATGTATCAGATACTGGGAATAGAGGAGACGCTAGGTCTAGCTCAGGGGAGCGGATCTGCGTCCAGGGATCCCGACAGGCTCCTCGGCAATTGGGGCAGAAAGCGGAGGTTAAGAGTGGCTACACAAACATTGGTGATGGATGCAGTGGAGCAGTTGGGCCTGCGGGTCACGCTGGGAGATATTGCATCCAGCACGGGCTTGGCTCTACACGAGGCCAAACAAGAGCTGCTGAATTTGGCCCAAAAGGCGGAGGGGCATCTCCAGGTTTCCCGGCAGGGGGAGATTACCTACGTTTTTCCACCGGATTTTCGCAGCATTCTCAAGCGCAAGGAGCAGCAGGATCGGCTAGCAGCCCTGCGTCGCCGGTTGTGGGGGGGCTTCCTCTATGGGTTGCGCATCTCCTTTGGCATTCTGCTGGTGGTGTCAATTGTCTTGATTGTCCTAGCGTTGATTGCCTTGCAAATGGCCAGCAGCCGCGAGCAGGACAATCGCAGCCGATCGCGGGGGATAGGGTTTTATTACTTCCCCAACCTTTGGATCGGCAACCCCTTCTGGGATCCCTATCCCTACTATGGCAGCTACTCCGGTCGGACGCGCCCCCACCAGCCGCAAAAATCCGAGCTGAACTTCCTGGAAGCGGTGTACAGCTTCCTCTTTGGGGACGGGGATCCCAATGCCAACCTGGAGGAGGAGCGCTATGCCCTCATTGGCCAACTGATTCGTGCCAATGGGGGGGTGATCGCAGCGGAACAGGTGTTGCCCTACCTGGATGTGGAGCCGGGATCCCCGGCCTTGGAATACGAAGATTACATGCTGCCCATTTTGCTCAAGTTCGACGGCCAGCCGGAGGTCAGCGAGGATGGGGACATTGTCTACCGCTTCCCAGAGCTGCAGGTGGCCGCCTCAGAGCGCAAGCCCAAGGGGATCCCTGAGGTGTTGCAGGAGAAACCTTGGGTGTTCAGCCGGGCCACGCCTGGTCAACTGACCCTGGCAGGAGGCTTGGGAGTTCTCAATTTCTTTCTGGCCGCCATTCTCTATGGGGCACGGGAGGAGGTGGCAGCGGCAGCCGGCAGCAATGCTTTTTTGGCCTTCATCTACCCGTTGATCGGCTTCCTCTTCCTCTACGGCACGCTGTTTTTGGCGGTGCCCGCCGTTCGGTGGTTGACCTTGCAAATCCGCAACCAGGGAGTGGAGCGTCGCAATCGTGTCCGGCAGCTTTGGCGAGAGCATCTGCAGCATCCCACAGAGGCGCTGCTGCGCAAACTCAACTTTGCCCGCCGCTTCCGCCGTCAAGAAGTTGTGCCAGAGTCGGACACCATTTACTCAACCGACCGGGATTTGATCGAGCAGCGGGACTACCGTCTGGACGAGCCGGCATTCCGCCAACTTTTGGAATCCAAAGCTCAGCAGGATCGCCCCGAAACCGAACAAGTGCGCAAGCCGCGTCCCCTCTAGAGAGGTCATGGCCGTTGGGCAAACTCCCGGTCTGCCGTTTGAGCTGAGACCCATTCGAGTTTCTTGCCCAGCCGGAGAATCCGGCGCTTGGGTTTGCTTGGACTTTTTTCTCCCCCGGAGAACTCACAGCAACCACTCGGAGACCCGCTCCCCCACCTTCTGCAAATCCAGAGGAATGGCCACCGCCTTGCCCATACGAGGTCTCTGACGGGTGGCTTCGATTTCCCGACGCACCGCTTCCCACACCCCCCAAGCCTGCAAATGGGCCAGCACGTTCTCCAAGTGGGCCAGATACTCCGCCTCGCTCAAGGGAAAGGAGGGCTGCTCCAGGTAGCGCCACATCACCAGCAGCACCACCTTCTGCTGGATACGGCGCAACTGTACGTCGTAGGAACAGCCCCACTTCTCGCGCAACAAAGCTTGAAAGTCGGATCCCTTCATCAGACTTGTCTGAGGCTGGCTTGGATCTGGCTCCAATCGCGCTGGGTGGGCCGCTCACCTTGGGAAGGAAGGCCACGGCCTCTTACAGCGTTGCATTTCTTAACGATATTGGCCAGAGGGGTCGGTTAGGATGATGTCGCTTGTCAACGAACGTTAAAACTTCTCAGGTCTGCATTTGCCATTATGACGGAAGCGGTTAGCAACTTTGAAGCGCCCCCCATGAGCCGGCGGGTTCTTCTCAATGCCCTGCTCAGCGGCTCTGTGGGAGTCGTGGTGGTGGGCGCCCTCTACCCGGTGGTGAAGTACTTTATCCCGCCCTCTTCCGGTGGAGGGGGTGAGGGCCTCATAGCTCAGGACGCTCTCGGCAAGCCCATCAGTGTCAGTGAGCTGTTGGCCACCCATGCTGCCACGGACCGGGTGCTGGCCCAAGGTTTGAAAGGGGATCCCACCTACATCGTGATCGACAACGGGGCGGTGGCCAACTATGGCCTCAACGCGGTTTGTACCCACCTCGGTTGCGTGGTGCCCTGGAATGTGGGGGAAAACTTGTTTAAGTGCCCTTGCCACGGATCCCAGTATGCGGCCAATGGCAAGGTGATCCGGGGACCGGCTCCCCGCTCGCTGGAGCTGGTGAGCGCCACTGTGGATGGCGACAACGTCCGCTTCAGCCCTTGGCAAGGCCCCGATTTCCGGGAAACCTAAAGGGCAAGGGATCCCGCTGGCTGTGCCGGCTTTTGCCGAACGATTTGGGGCAAATTGTCGAGATGGCTGTTCCAAGACTGTGTCCTAAACCTGTGATGGAAATTCATTCTGAGCTGAGAGTTATGAAGCGAATCTGCTTGGCCTTCTGTGGGCTGCTGCTGTTGCTGGGGATGGGGGCACGTCCGGCGGCAGCCTACCCCTACTATGCCCAGATGGCCTACGACAACCCCCGCGAGGCGACTGGAAAAATTGTCTGTGCCAACTGCCACCTGAACGCCATGCCCACTCGCGCCGAGGTGCCCCAGGCCGTCACCCCCGGCCAGGTGTTCACCATCAAAGTTGGGATCCCTTATGACCTGAGCAAGCAGCAGGTGCTGGCAGACGGCAGCAAGGGTGGGTTGAATGTGGGCGCGGTGGTGGTCTTGCCGGAGGGCTTCCGTTTAGCCACCGAAGCCGAGATGACCGAGGAACAACGGCAAGAAACTGCCGAGACCTACATCACCCCCTACAGCGACGCGAAGCCCAACATCCTCCTGGTCGGGCCTTTGCCGGGCGAGCAGCATCAAGAAATCGTCTTTCCAGTGGTGGCCCCTGACCCGAAAGAGGATCCCTCGGTGGCCTTCATGAAGTATCGCGTTTACATCGGGGCCAACCGAGGTCGCGGTCAGCTTAACCCCGACGGCAGCCTCAGCAACAACAACGTTTTCCGCGCTCCGGCCACCGGGCGTCTAGTCAACATCGCCACCCTCAACTCCGATATCAGCGATCTGCCGGCTGAATTGGCCAGCCTGGTGCCCCCGGAATACGAGCTGCCGGGCACGCGGGTTCTCAGCTTCGAGAGCGAAAGTGGGATCCAAAACCTGGTGGTGCCGCCTGGGCCGGAACTGGTGGTTGCTGTTGGCGACAGCGTCAAAGAAGGGGATCCCGTCACCAACAATCCCAATGTGGGCGGCTTTGGCCAGGTGGAGCGGGATCTGGTGCTGCAAAGCCCGGAGCGGGTGAAATGGCTGGTGGCTTTCCTGGCAGCCGTTACGATTGCCCAGCTCTTATTGGTGCTCAAGAAAAAGCAGGTGGAGCTCATTCAAGCCGCCGAAATCCTTGGCTAGCTCAAGCTCTTTCCTGGCCTGCACCTCGGAGGTATCCGAGGTGTTTTTTGTTCTGTAGGGCTGATAGCAGTCGTGGTTTTTATTACCATCTATTTCAACTGCTCGCCCTAGCGGGCCGGAGGCCTTGTTCCCTGCCGCTAGCACCCTAGTCGACAACGGTTCTAAGGCAGCCTCAGCTCTCCTCTGATCACCAGCACCGCTTGCCCAGCAATCTCCACCCGTGAGCCTCGATCTCGGCACCACAGCTCGCCCCCGCGGGCCGAGAGCTGGTGAGCCTTCAAATCAAGTCGGCCCAGGCGTTTGGCCCAATAGGGCATCAAAAGACACTGGGCGGATCCCGTCACCGGATCCTCCGGGATCCCCAGCCGAGGGGCAAAAACGCGGCAGACGAAATCCGGCCCATCCTCTAGATCCGACCCAGAGGCTGTGACGATCAACCCCGGAACGGGGAGTGCTTGAACCTGGGCCAGATCCGGTTGCACCTGCTGCACCTGTCCCGCCGAAGCCAGCACCGCCACCCCCATACCCCCGCGGTACAGCTCCACAGGTGGGATCCCCAAAGCCGCTGCCACCTGCTCCTTGGCTTCTGGCCAAGGTTCCGGACTGCGAGCAGGAAAATCCATGGCCAGGCGATCCCCTTGCCGCCGCACCTGCAACAGGCCACTGCGGGTGGAAAAGGCTACCCTCTCCGCCTCAGGATGCACCTCGGTGAACAGCACATGGGCACCAGCCAAGGTGGCGTGGCCACAGAGATCCACCTCCGTCGTCGGCGTAAACCAGCGCAGCCCATAGTGGGGAACCTCGCCCTGGGATCCCTGGGGAAGTAAAAAAGCCGTCTCCGATACATTGTTCTCCGCCGCAATGGCTTGCATCAGCGCCTCTGGCAACTCCTGGGGCAGCAGACACACCGCTGCCGGATTGCCGCCGAAAGGCACCGCCGTAAATGCATCCACCTGAAAAAACGGGATCCACACCTTCTCAACCAAGCCCAACTCAGGTCATGATCCCACAGCAGACCCCAAAGTAGGGGGATCCGCACCCCGACCGCACCTGCCAAAAGCGGGATCCCGCTGACAAAGGCTATTGTCAGGCCAGAAAGTTGGCTGATAAACTAGCACTCGTAAGTCGAGAGTGCTAAGTCGCTTCCCCTCGGGAAGCGGAATTAATGGAAAGAGGAGGACATTCGTCATGGCTGCAGTGGCTCTTAACGTCTCTACCCTGAAGCCGCTGGGCGACCGCGTGCTGGTCAAAATCGCTCAGCAGGACGAGAAAACCGCAGGTGGGATCTTCTTGCCGGACACTGCCAAGGAAAAGCCCCAGGTGGGGGAAGTGGTTGCTGTTGGCCCTGGCAAGCGCAACGACGAGGGCAAGCTGATCCCGATGGAACTGAAAGCCGGCGACAAAGTGCTCTACTCCAAGTATGCCGGAACCGAAGTCAAGCTGGGCAGCGATGAATATGTGCTGTTGGCCGAGCGGGACATTCTCGCCATTGTTCAGTAATGGTCAGTGATTCAGCAGCAGTTCAACGAACGATTGAATCCTTGAGACTCTATTTCACCCTTACCTGCATTTGCATCGGAGAGGTTGACTATGGCCAAATCAATCATCTTCAGTGAAGAAGCCCGTCGCGCTCTAGAGCACGGCATGGATATCTTGGCAGAAGCCGTAGCCGTTACCCTGGGTCCCAAAGGGCGCAACGTCGTGCTGGAGAAGAAGTTTGGCGCCCCCCAAATCATCAACGACGGGGTAACCATTGCCAAAGAAATCGAGCTGGAAGACCACATTGAGAACACCGGCGTCTCCTTGATCCGGCAGGCGGCTTCCAAGACCAATGACACGGCTGGGGATGGCACCACCACGGCCACGGTCTTGGCCCACGCCATGGTGAAGGAAGGTCTGAAAAACGTGGCTGCCGGCGCCAACCCAATTGCCCTGAAGCGAGGGATCGACAAGGCGGTGAAGTTTTTGGTAGACAAAATCGCCGAGCATGCCCGCCCGGTCGAAGATTCCAAAGCCATTGCCCAGGTGGCGGCCATTTCCGCCGGTAACGATGAAGAAGTGGGCCGTATGATTGCCGAGGCCATGGACAAGGTGGGCCGCGAAGGGGTGATCTCCCTGGAAGAAGGCAAGTCCATGACCACCGAGCTGGAAGTGACGGAAGGGATGCGCTTCGACAAGGGCTACATCTCTCCTTACTTCGTCACCGATACCGAGCGGATGGAGGCGGTTCTGGAAAACCCCTACATCCTCATCACCGACAAGAAGATCACCCTGGTTCAAGACCTGGTACCGGTTTTGGAGCAAGTGGCTCGCGCCGGTCGTCCCCTGCTGATTATCGCCGAAGACATTGAGAAAGAAGCGCTGGCCACCCTGGTGGTGAACAAGCTGCGGGGTGTGCTGAGCGTGGTGGCGGTGAAAGCGCCTGGCTTTGGGGATCGCCGCAAGGCCATGCTGGAAGACATCGCCATCCTGACCGGTGGTGAGGTAATCAGCGAAGAGCGCGGCCTGAAGCTGGAGAACGCTCGCCTCGATTCCTTCGGCACTGCCCGTCGCGTCACGGTAACCAAAGACAATACCACCATCGTGGCGGAAGGCAACGAAGCGGCCGTGAAAGCCCGTTGCGAGCAAATTCGTCGCCAAATTGAGGAAACCGACTCCACCTACGACAAAGAAAAACTGCAAGAGCGCCTGGCCAAGCTCTCCGGCGGTGTAGCGGTGATCAAAGTGGGCGCGGCCACTGAAACCGAGATGAAAGACCGCAAGTTGCGCCTGGAAGATGCCATCAACGCCACCAAAGCGGCGGTAGAAGAAGGGATCGTTCCCGGCGGCGGTACCACCTTGGCACACCTGATCCCAGTGGTAACCGAGTGGGCGCAAGCCAACCTGTCCGGCGATGAACTGGTGGGGGCCAACCTGGTCGCCCGCGCTCTGGGCGCTCCGCTGCGCCGCATTGCTGAGAACGCCGGCCAAAACGGCTCCATTGTGCTGGAGCGGGTGAAAGATAAGCCCTTCAACACCGGCTACGATGCTCAGAACGACGCCTTCGTGGATATGTTCGAGGCGGGCATTGTAGACCCGGCCAAGGTTACCCGTTCCGCCCTGCAAAACGCTGCTTCCATTGCGGGGATGGTGCTGACCACTGAAGCGATCGTGGTGGACAAGCCGGAGCCCAAAACCAACACACCGGCAAGCAGCGGCAGCGGCATGAGTGACTACGACTACTAATCCGTTGACCGCCACAGCGAGGTGGATCCCTGAGGCTCACCGAAGAGCCCATGGGCACTTCGCTTCCTGGCCAGGCATCTTGGATGAATCTTTCGGGATCCCCTGGTGGGATCCCTTTTTTATGGATTTTTATTTTTTATCAAGACAGGCGAGCTGGCGGGATCATTCCCAATACCCATGCAACAGCAGCGCAACTGTCTGTGACGTTGATCCCCCTCTACCTTTGGGAGAGGGGCTGGGGGTGAGGGCGCCGGAGCCATGCAATCGGGAACTGCCTCAAACTGGCTCTTGGAAATGGCTTTGATCTGTCGAACTTGAGGAAAAGGGGAAGGCGGTGTGGCTCAGTTGATTTGCATTGGCCTGGATCTGGCCTGGTCAACCCGCAACCCTTCCGGTCTGGCCACGCTGCGAGTCCAGCTCGGGGATCCCGGCAGGCAGAACTTGACAGGCCATCTGGTCGATAGCCGCATTCTCCAAACGGATGAGGAGATCCTGGACTACATTCAAGCTCAGGCGGGAGGGGATCCCTGCTTGGTGGCGGTGGATGCCCCCCTGCGCGTCCCCAACCTCAGCGGACAGCGACGGGCCGAGGCCGAACTGAACCGGGTGTTTCGCGCCTATGCAGCCGGGGCCCACCCAGCCAACCGCCGGCTTCTAGAAAAAAACGGCCAGGTGAGAGGGGAAGCCTTGGTGCAAGCCCTAGCCAGTTATGGCTTTCGGGAGCAGGCCAGCATCGAGCGAGGAAAACTTACCCGCCAAGTGACCGAGGTCTTCCCCCACAGCGCCTTGGTCAGCCTCTTTGGCCTCAGCCGCACTCTAAAATACAAGGCCCGCCCTCGACGCACCTGGCCGGAACGGCAACAAGCTTGGCAACTTTACCAGCATCATCTGCGCTCTCTAGCTGCCGCTGACCCGGCTCTCCAGGATCACGAAGAGCTGCTCCAAGTGGAGGTGGGATCCCTCAAGAGCCGTCGGCTCAAAAACTACGAAGATCAAGTGGATGCGTTGATGTGTGCTTACATCGCCCTCTACGGGTTCCGCTGGGGATCCGAGCGCTGCCGCAGTTTCGGCAACCTGCAAGAAGGGCACATTTTCACGCCCTTGCCCCCTCGAACCTTTGGGGCGGATTGAGACCCGCTCCGGGATCGCAGCCAAGAGAACAAGACTCTCGCTGGCCTTGGATCCCTCCTTGGCGGCATGATAAAAACAAGGGATCCGCAGAACAGGGGAAAAATGGACGTGCAACTGGGCCGCAATCGGCAGGCAAGACGCGCTTACGGGCTGGATGAAATCGCGCTGGCCCCAGGCAGACGAACGCTGGATCCCAGCCTGGTGGATACCCACTTCACTCTGGGAGGGATCCAACGGCAAATCCCCATCATCGCCAGCGCCATGGATGGCGTGGTGGATGTGCGAATGGCCATTTTGCTCTCGGAGCTGGGGGCCTTCGGGGTGCTGAACCTGGATGGGATCCAAACCCGCTACGCCGATCCCGATGAGGTGTTGGATCAGATTGCGTCGGTGGGCAAAGACGAGTTTGTGCCCCTAATGCAGCGCCTCTACAGCGAACCTGTAAAGCCGGATCTGATTCAAGAGCGCATCCGCCAAATCAAGGCCGGTGGCGCCATTGCAGCAGCCAGCAGTGTGCCCGCCCACGCCGCCCAATACGGCCCCCTGGTGGCGGAAGCCGGGGGGGATCTGTTTTTCGTCCAGGCCACGGTGGTTTCCGTTCACCACAAGGTTCCCGAAGGCATGGAACTGCTGGATCTGGCCCGATTTTGCCGGTCAATGCCCATTCCTGTTGTGGTGGGCAACTGTGTTACCTACGATGTCGCTCTGGAGCTGATGCAGGCCGGAGCTGCTGGCGTCTTGGTGGGGATCGGCCCGGGGGCTGCCTGTACCTCCCGCGGCGTGTTGGGGGTGGGGGTACCACAGGCTACAGCGATTGCCGACTGTGCCGCTGCACGGGAGCAGTTTTTGGCGGAAACCGGCGCCTACGTTCCCATCATTGCCGATGGCGGATTGGTGACCGGCGGCGATATTTGCAAGGCCATCGCCTGTGGAGCGGACGCAGTGATGATCGGATCCCCCTTGGCCCGCGCCTATGAGGCCCCCGGTCGCGGCTTTCACTGGGGCATGGCTACCCCCAGCCCCATCTTGCCCCGCGGCACCCGCATCCGCGTGGGATCCACCGGCACCTTGGAAGAAATCTTGCGCGGCCCCGCCCGCCTGGACGACGGTACCCACAACCTCTTGGGCGCCCTGCGCACCAGCATGGCCACCCTGGGGGCTGCCAATCTCCGAGAAATGCAGCAGGTGGAGATCTGCATTGCCCCTTCCCTGCTCACAGAGGGGAAGGTGTACCAGAAGGCGCAGAGCTTGGGTATGGGGAAATAGTCCCTTGGGAATGCTAAACTCGGTGGGCTGGGATCCCTCGGGGGCGGTTAGCTCAGCGGTAGAGCGCCTGCCTTACAAGCAGGATGTCACTGGTTCGAGTCCGGTACCGCCCATTTCCACCAGAGTTTGTGGCTTAGGAGCTCTGTCTTGGTTTGGGATACACCCGCTAGCCAGAGCCGGATCCCTGAGGTAGAGTAGTGGATATCGAGCCTCGATCATCTACCGCAGTTGGGTCTTGCATTGAGTCTTGCCCAGAAAGTGTGTAAAGTGGTAGACGATGTGGACTTCGGCTGTATTATGTCTTCCCAGAGTCCCCAATTGCCAGGCTCGTTGTTGAGGTAGGCAGTTTGTCGCTTCTATGAGGACATCCCTACAGCCAAAAAGGTGTGAGGAAAAGAACAAGGAGAGAAACATGCCCGCGAAACACGCGAACTACTGGAAAACGCTGCTGGCCGGCACTCTGGGTGCAGCAGCGATCCTGACCCCTGGAGTGGCTTATGCCCAAGCTACCGGGCCGGTCACCTCCATCTCTGAGCTTTCGGATGTGCAGCCCACCGACTGGGCCTTCCAAGCCCTGCAATCCTTGGTGGAGCGCTACGGTTGTATTGCCGGCTACCCTGACCGCACCTTCCGCGGCAACCGGGCTATGACTCGCTTTGAGTTTGCCGCCGGTATGAACGCCTGCTTGGATC
The DNA here is from genome assembly GCF_054058415.1 of Thermostichus sp. MS-CIW-38. Taxonomy (NCBI): domain Bacteria; kingdom Bacillati; phylum Cyanobacteriota; class Cyanophyceae; order Thermostichales; family Thermostichaceae; genus Thermostichus; species Thermostichus sp. MS-CIW-38. The sequence goes on from NZ_JBSSAH010000005.1 coordinate 79,558, forward strand.
GCATCAATGAGTTGATTGCAGCCGGTTTGGCCGACAAAGTCTCCAAGGAAGACTTGGCCACTCTGCAGCGCTTGCAAGAGGAATTTGCTGCTGAGCTGGCAGCCCTGCGCGGGCGGGTGGATGCGGCAGAGGCTGAGATTAACGATCTGAAAGGGAAGATCTTCAACCCAGTTACCAAGCTTAACGCTCAGGTCATTACCGCAATTCTCGGCAGCGCTCTTACAGAAGACCGGGTCGTACAAGGAAGAGTGGTAGCCGAGCAAAATCAGGCAAACATGACTCTTCCCTATCGGGTACGCCTGAACTTCGATGCCTCCTTTGTTGGCCGGGATCGCTTGCGTATCCGCCTACAAGCTCGCGATGCGGTTACTACCTTCTTTGAGGGTGACCCAGGCGTTGGCTTCCAAGGAGGTGCGGGCGGTACCTTTACTCTTGCCCAGCTGGTTTATCAATTTCCTGCTTTCGACCGCGCTGCTACCATCTACACAGGTATTACAGGTACAGGGGTGTCTAGCGTTCTGCAGTACAGCACGCCCTTTGATGCTCTGTCGGACTTTGCCGATGCTCCCAACTCTACGGCAGATGTGCCCAGCGGAACCCTATTTGGTTTTCGCTACCGTTTGAGCGACCAGTTTCGTTTAGCCTACGCCTACAGCACCAGAAGAGGTCAAGCTCTGGGGAGAGGCTTTGGCGACAGTGGCTTGACAGGTGATGATAGCGCTCACACCGTCGAGCTGGGCTTCTTGCCAACCAAGGGCTTGGAGTTTTACCTTCAGTTTGCTTCCACCTACCTGCAGCAAGCAAATGACGGTCCTACCTTCCTGGCCACGGGTAAAAGTCTCTTCCGCGGGCCGGTAAGAAGAACGCAGGTCAATGTCTCTGCACGGGTGAATGCTTTTACGTTCGCAGCCAACTGGGAGATCAGCCCTCGCATTACCTTGTCTGGCTGGTTTACGGCTGGCAATGTGGATTACAACCTGCCCAATGTGGTACCGGCTGGTACTGTGGATCCGGGAGAGGAAGACTTTAACGGTTTCCTCCTTGGCTTTGTTTTCCCCGACCTCTTCGTGGAGGGTGCCAAAGGCGGGATTGTATTTGGGCAGCCAATCGTGACCACAGACAACGACGGAGTGTGGGATACTCGCCCCTTCGTTGTGGACGTCTACTACAGCTTCCCGGTCAACGAGTACATTACTCTAACGCCTGCTGCCTACTTTGTGAGCAACCCCAATGGCGGCAGACCCGGAGACAACGACCCAACCATTGGCGTGGGGGCTTTGCGAGCTGTGTTTACTTTCTAGTTCTTAAAATCCCTGCGCTGACATCCAAGTTGCTAAGTAGGGATCCACTGGGTTGGATCCCTTCATTGAATAAGAATAATCAACTCCTCTGTGGGGATAAGGATGCTGGCATTGAAGAGCTTGAGGTTGAGCTTAAGACGAGGCCATGGGCTACAAAAAGCGCACTGCGTGAGATCTGCCCAGGTCTTTGCCACAGGCTCGGTGTAGGTGTGAGAATGGCGGGAACAGATACCCATGTCTTGGCCACAGATGTGGGGACACCGCATTAACTGTAGGGCAGGCCGGACAGCAAGAGGATGTGGACTTCGGCTGTATCATAATCTCCACATCATGTCTTCACCGAAGTCCGCAGTTGCCAGACTTGTTCTTGAGTTAGGCAATTGGTTACCTCTAGAAGACATCCCTACAGCCAAAAAGGTGTGAGGAAAAGAACAAGGAGAGAAACATGCCCGCGAAACACGCGAACTACTGGAAAACGCTGCTGGCCGGCACTCTGGGTGCAGCAGCGATTCTGACCCCTGGAGTGGCTTATGCCCAAGCTACCGGGCCGGTCACCTCCATCTCTGAGCTTTCGGATGTGCAGCCCACCGACTGGGCCTTCCAAGCCCTGCAATCCTTGGTGGAGCGCTACGGTTGTATTGCCGGCTACCCTGACCGCACCTTCCGCGGCAACCGGGCTATGACTCGCTTTGAGTTTGCCGCCGGTATGAACGCCTGCTTGGATCGCATCAATGAGTTGATTGCAGCCGGTTTGGCCGACAAAGTCTCCAAGGAAGACTTGGCCACTCTGCAGCGCTTGCAAGAGGAATTTGCTGCTGAGCTGGCAGCCCTGCGCGGGCGGGTGGATGCCCTGGAAGCCGATGTTACTGATTTGAAAGGGAAGGTCTTCAACCCGGTTACCAAGTTGAATGCCCAAGTCATCGCCGCTGTTGTAGGCAGCGCTCTCACGGAAGACAGAGTTGTTGATGGGAGGGTAGTAGCAGAGCAAAACCAAGCCAACATGACTCTTCCCTATCGGGTACGCTTGAACTTCGATGCTTCTTTTGTGGGTCGCGATCGCCTGCGCATTCGTCTCCAAGCTCGCGATGCTGTGACTGAGTTCTTTGATGGGGATCCCGGCCTCGAGTTTGGCGGCCGTGGCGGCGGCACTTTCACCCTGGCCAAGCTGATCTACCAATTCCCAGCTTTCAACCGAGCAGCTACCATCTACACGGGTATCGTTGGCTCAGGTGTGTTCGATGTATTCAACTACAGCACACCCTTCGAAGCTCTCTCCGACTTTGCTGATGCTCCCAACTCCACGGCGGACGTGCCAGGTGGAGCTCTGTTTGGCTTCCGCTACCGACTCTCGGATCAACTACGCTTGGCCTACAGCTACAGCACCAGGAACGCTCAAGCCTTGGGCAAGGGCTTCGGCGACAGCGGTATAACCGGTAGCGACAGTGCCCACGCGGTGGAGCTGGGCTTCCTGCCGAACGAAAACCTGGAGATCTACCTGCAGTTTGCCAGTACCTATCTGCAGAAGGCAAACGATGGCCCTGAGTTCTTGGCCAACGGTACAGCCCTTTTCCGTGGCCCTCTGCGGACGACGACGGTAGATGTTTCTGCCCGTGTCAATGCTTTCTCGGTGGCAGCCAACTGGGAGCTTAGCCCTCGAATTACCGTATCCGGCTGGTTTACTGCTGGCAATGTGGATTACAACTTGCCCAACGTGGTACCGGCTGGCACCATTGATCCGGGTGATGAAGATTTCAACGGGTTCCTGTTTGGCTTTGCTTTCCCGGATCTCTTCATTGAGGGTGCTCAGGGCGGTGTGGTGTTTGGCCAACCGATTGTCAGCACCGAGGAGGGAGTTTTTGACAGCCGTCCTTTCATCGTGGATGTTTACTACAGCTTCCCGGTGAACGAGTACCTCACCCTTACCCCGGCAGCCTACTTTGTGAGCAATCCCAATGGTGGGCCTAGCAAGTCTGGGGATACCGATCCAACCATCGGCGTGGGTGTCTTGCGAGCTGTGTTTACTTTCTAGTTCTTAAAATCCCTGCGCTGACATCCAAGTTGCTAAGTAGGGATCCACTGGGTTGGATCCCTATTTTCTTACATCAGCCCCTCTGGGGGGATGAAAGCCTGGGCTTGACGTCAAGCTTGGGACAAAGCTAGGGATTACAAAAGGCACACTGAGCGGGATCCGCCCAGGGCTCTGCCACAGGCTCGGTGTGGGTGTGGGAACAGCGGGAACAGCCATATACCCAAGCCTTGGCCACGGGGGTGGGGGCGCCACATTGGCCGCAGGGCAGTCCAGAGACCGAGCGGATCTGCCAGTAGCCAGGAGTGCCGCAGGCCGGGCACAGGCTTTGGGCTTTGGCGATTAGGTTTTGGGTGGCGGCTGCGATAACCTGGAGCCGGGTTGGGTTGCACATGGCCCGCATGTCGGTTTCCAGATGCAGGCCACCCTGCCGAGTCAGGATCTCCCCCACCACCTGCTTCAGGGTTGCTTCGTCTTGGATTCCTTTGTGGATAACCTGGGGCTTTTCTGGCTGGTCGAGGGCGATCAGGGCGTGCTGGGGAAAACCCGCCCTTTGGGCAAAGTCCAGCGCTTCTGCCCAGCTCTGCACCCAGCGATGGCTGAAATTGGTTTGGGTGCTCTCTGCATAGCCGACCAGCTCCAAGGGCTCCGCGCCGGGTTCAAAAACCCTGAGCATGACCCACTCCTGATTCCAAGGGATCCAGGGAATCTGAGGGTGGGGGCCAAAGGACCCCTCGCTGGCCAAGCCCAGAGCTTCAGGATGATCCTGCAAAGCCCTTGCAATCTTCAGGCGCAGAGTGTGGATGGGATCCCCCGGTCGGGGCCGCTCCCGCGAGAAGGTGCCCAGTTGGTCGGTGTCGAAAGCTACTACTTGAACTTGAATCCCCAAATGTTCGGCCAAGAGAGGGCCGATGACCTGCTCTTTGCGATGCATGGTTGCCAAGTAGGCGACCCGACCCTTCCATTGCATAGACTTAGACTTAACCTGGATCTGGCAAACGGATCCCGCAGCTTTGTGGCTCAGGCCAATTGGGGTTACTCAAACCAGGGGACTGGCCTCGAGCGGCAAGCCCAACTGGGCAACAGCCTCGGCCAAAGCCACCTCACGGCTGTCCACAAACCGCTCTGGGGGCAGCGGCAAATGTAGGTTTTCCAGGCGCTGCCGGATCCGGCCCTTGGCCCCAACAATCCACACCTGTTTGCCCCGATCCAGGGCCTCGCGGATGGCATTTTCCAAGGATAGCGTCGCCGAAACTCCCAGCATCGGCACATCTGATAGATCCACCACCAGCGCTTGGCAGGAGGCCACCGCCTGATGTTGGCGGGAAATGGCTTGGGAAACCCCGAAGATCATCGGCCCGCTCAGGTAAAACAGCAACACCTGCCCGCATCCCTGGCGCAGCAATTCCCTCTCACGGGGAGTGAGATCCACCGCATCATCGGCATCGGTAATGGCTTTCACCTCTTCGGAGTGGATCTCGCTGAGGCGTTGAATGGTGAGCAAGTTGGCCACAAACACTCCCACTCCCACTGCAGCGATGAGATCCACAAACACCGTCATGAACATCACTCCGTACATGATGGCTGCCCCTTTGAGGGAAAGGCGGTGGGCCCGCTTGAGGAAGCTCCAGTCGAGGATATCCACCCCCACCTTAAAGGCGATCCCTGCCAGCACCGCCATTGGGATCCCTTGCGTGAGGGGAGCGGCAAACAGCACCACCATCAACAGAATGAGGGCGCGGGTGACGCCCGCCAGAGGGGTACGTCCCCCCGACTGGATATTCACCACCGTGCCCATGGTTGCCCCTGCTCCCGGCAGCCCTCCCATGAAGCCGGACACCAAGTTAGCGATCCCCTGCCCGATCAGCTCTTGGTCGGAGTCGTGGCGGGTGCGGGTGAGGTTATCGGCAATGACTGCCGTTAAGAGGGTGTCGATGCAGCCCAGCATCCCCAGCACCACCCCATCCAGCACCAAGTTGGCCAGGGAAGCAAAGGGCAACTGCGGCCACTGCAACTGCGGCAAACCGGTGGGGATAGGGCCAATGCGCCGCAAATCCCAATCGGCCATGAACAAGCTGGCCACCAGCGTTCCCAACACCAAAGCCACCAACTGCGGCGGCACCACCCGTCGCCAGGGCTTGGGATAGCCAAAAAGGATGGCAAGCGTCAGCAGCCCCAGCCCCAGCTCTGGCATCTTAAGGTTGAGCAGGTAGGTCGGCAGGTTCTGCACCGCCCCAATCACTCCCCCCTGGCTGGCGTGGCCCAAAAGCGGCGGGATCTGCAGCAAAATCATGATCCAGCCGATCCCGGACATAAAGCCGGAAATAACGCTGTAGGGCATGAGGGTGATGTATTTACCCAGTTTCAGGGATCCAAACAGGATCTGAAATAAGCCCCCCAGCATCACCACGGTGAAGGCCGGCCCCAGCCCCTGCTCCGGGTAACGAGCTGTAACATTAGCAACCACCGCCGTCATCATCACAGTCATCGGCCCGGTGGGTTCGGAGATGAGCGTGGGCGTACCCCCAAACAGAGCCGCAAAAAAGCCCACGCATACTGCTCCGTACAAGCCCGCCACCGGCCCTGCCCCCGAAGCCACCCCAAAGGCCAAGGCCATCGGCAAGGAAACAATCGCTGTCGTCAGCCCGCCGAAGAGATCCCCGCGCCAGTTGTCTAGGCTCAGACGTCGGTGCCAATCCAGAAATCTCTTGCCGCCGGACTGTTGTTCTTTCGCTTGGCTCAGCATGCCCCAAAGCCCTCCACGCTATGGGCAGCCTATCATTGAACGTTACTATAGAGATCATGCTAGAGAATAGATTTTCTTCTATAGTTTCCCTCAAGGATTCCCCTCCAAGCGAGGGCATGGGGCTTGAGCCGGTAGAGTTGTGTGAAAGTGAGAGTAGTCCACATAGCGATGCCCATTGCTGTCCAGGTGGAGAATATCGGCAAATCGGTGGTTCCAGAGAATCTCATCGGCCAAGTAGGAGTGGCGAGCATGGATGGTTTGGGAAAAGGTGTCGTCGATGCCGGTCAGGGTAATGATCAGCTCCGCTTGGCCCATCTGTAAATCCTGATCCGTGAGGCCGTAGAGAGGGCTATCCGGCTCAATCCGGTGCATCACCGTCCAGGTGATGGCAAAAATGGGAGACGTGGAGCGTACCAGTCGCAGATCATAAAGCCGCCGCATCCACTCCCCTTCTGCTGAGATTTGGTTGCAGGCCAAGGTAAGGCGAATCTGAGCCTCGACAATCTGGTTAAAGCGTTGGTTAGCAGCCCGAAACATCAGGGTGGGGTAGCCATCTTGAACCCGAATAACGGCGACCCGGCTAAACATGACCCGAGCGGTGGGCCGAGAAATACGAGCAAAGACCAAACCTGTCGCCACTGCCGTGCCCGCCACCCCCAACATGGCTTCTAGGGTAACTAGGAGATTGGCGTAAAGGCTGAGGGGATACATAGCCCCGTACCCGATGCTGGCCATTGTCTGCACGCTGAAGAAAAACGCATCCCCAAAGTGGCCTGAACGGGCATTGGCAATGTTGTTGGTACCGATCAAATAGAGCAATGCAAAGCCGACATTGGCCAAGATATACCCCCCAGCCAACACCCCCAAAAAACCTGGCCAGGAGAGGGTCAACAACAGGTGATACAGATCCCGCAACCTCTGGGAAGGGATCCCACGACGCACCAAAGGGCGATGGCCACCCGGTTGTCCCATGCGGATGGGACGGGATCCCTGAGAAGCTGCAGATTGGGGCTGCTGATGAACCACTGGGCATCTCCTGCTGGAAGTCAGCCGGCCTTCACAAAGGGCGAATGGTAGACTAGGAGTACAAAAATTCTTTGCTTAACTCAATCACCCTCAGTCTGCCACGGTCAGGGTTTACTTCCCGATAAACTTCCATGAACCCACTGCGCCAAGGCCGACTGGGATCCCTCAACGATAACCCAACCCCATGAGCGACAACGAATCGACGGCGCGCATCATCTCCACCGACCTGCAGCGGGAGATGTCGCAGTCCTACCTGGAATACGCCATGAGCGTGATCGTCGGGAGGGCTTTGCCAGATGCGCGGGATGGCCTGAAGCCGGTGCACCGCCGCATTCTCTACGCTATGCACGAGTTGGGCCTGACGGCGGATCGCCCCTTCCGCAAGTGTGCCCGCGTGGTGGGGGATGTGATCGGGAAATACCATCCCCACGGGGATCAGGCCGTCTATGATGCGCTGGTGCGCATGGCTCAAGATTTCTCCATGCGGGAGCGGCTGGTGGATGGGCATGGCAACTTCGGCTCTGTAGACAACGACCCGCCGGCGGCCATGCGCTACACCGAGTGTCGGCTGACCGCCTTTGCCCAAGAAGCCCTGCTGCAGGATATCGACGCCAACACCGTCGATTTTGTGGGCAACTACGACGGATCCCAGCAAGAGCCGCTGGTGCTGCCGGCGCGGATCCCGCAATTGCTCTTAAACGGCTCTTCCGGCATCGCCGTGGGCATGGCCACCAACATCCCGCCTCACAACTTGAGCGAATTGGTGGACGGCCTGATTGCCCTCATCCACAACCCCAACCTGACCAGCCTGGAGTTGATGCAGTGGATCCCCGCCCCCGACTTCCCCACCGGGGCGCTGATCATGGGCCAGGAGGGCATCCGCGAAGCCTACACCACCGGGCGCGGCTCCATCACCCTGCGGGGGGTGGCCAGGGTGGAGACGATCGAGCAGCGGGGCCGACCGGTTCGGGACGCCATCATCATCACCGAACTGCCCTACCAGACCAACAAGGCAGCCATGATTGAGAAGATCGCCGAGCTGGTCAACGAGAAAAAACTGGAAGGCATTGCCGACATCCGCGACGAGAGCGACCGCAGCGGCATGCGGGTGGTGATCGAGCTAAAGCGGGATGCCCAGCCGCAGGTGGTGCTCAACAACCTCTACAAGCAAACCCCCCTGCAGGCCAACTTCGGGGTCAACATGCTGGCCATCCTCAACGGCGAGCCGCGCACCCTGACCCTGCGGGACGCGCTGCAGGCTTTTCTGGATTTTCGGGAAGAGGTGATCGAGCGGCGCACCCGCTACGAGCTGCAAAAAGCCGAAGAGCGGGATCACCTGCTGCAGGGCTATCTCTTGGCTTTGGGGCAGTTGGATCGGGTGATTGCCCTCATTCGGGGAGCCGCCGATACCGCCACAGCCCGAGAGGAATTGCAGGCGGTGTTGGGCCTGAGTGAAGCCCAAGCCGACGGGATCCTGCAGATGCAGCTGCGCCGCCTCACCGCCCTGGAAGCGGAAAAAATCCAGGCCGAGCACGAAGACTTGGTGAGGCAAATTGCCGACCTGCGGGATATTCTGGCCCGCCGAGAACGGGTGATGCAGATCATCAGCGAAGAGCTGCAGCAGCTCAAAGCCCGCTTTGCCAGCCCGCGCCGTTCCCGCCTCTGTTTGGAGGATGGGGAGCTGGGAACGGATGATCTGATCGAAAATCGGGAGACGGTTATCTTTCTAACCGAGCAGGGCTATATCAAGCGCATGGGCCTTGAGGAGTTCCAGGTGCAGGGGCGAGCCACCCGCGGCAAAGCCGGCGCCCGCATCAAAGAAGACGATGCCATCGAACAGTTTTTTGCCTGTCGCAGCCACGACACCATCCTCTTTTTCACCAATCGGGGCGTAGTCTATACCCTGCCCGCCCACCAGATCCCCCAGGGGAGCCGCGCCGCCCGCGGCAGCGCCATCGTTCAGTTGCTGCCGATCACCCGGGAAGAGCGGGTTACGTCCATGGTGCCGGTGAGCCAGTTCAGCGACGACGAATATCTGGTGATGCTCACCCGCGGCGGCTACATCAAAAAAACGGCCCTCAGCGCCTTTGCCAATGTACGCTCCAACGGCCTGATTGCCATCTCTCTGGAAGAAAACGACGAACTGCGCTGGGTGCGCCGCGCCCGCTCCAGCGATGATGTGGTCATGGCGACCCGCCAAGGCATGTCCATTCGCTTCCCGGCGGATGACGAGCAACTGCGCCCTCTGGGACGGGCCACCCGGGGCGTGCGGGCCATTACCCTCAACGCCGGCGATGACATCGTCAGCATGGATATTATCTCTGCCGAATCGGTGATGGCTGCCGAGCGAGAGGGGGAGAAGCTGGCTAACCCTTGGGTGCTGGTGATCACCAAAGAAGGGCGGGGCAAGCGCTCGGCCATCGACAATTTCCGCCAGCAAAACCGCGGCGGCAAGGGGGTGATCGCCACCAAGTTCCGCCAGGCGTCGGACGAGCTGGCGGCCCTGCGCATCGTCAATGCCGAAGACGAGATCCTGTTGGTAACCGCCAGGGGCATTGTCATGCGCCAGTTGGCCAAGGCCATTCCCACCCAGTCCCGCGAGGCGACCGGGGTGCTGGTGCAGCGCCTGGATCCGGAAGACAGCATTGTGGGAGTTACAGTGGTACCCGCTGCCTTGGTTGCCGAGGAGGAGACCTCAGAAGCCAGCGCTTGATCCCCGGCCGTTACTTAGGTACGGCATTTGCCGCCGCAGAAGGGTGGGATCCCGTACCGGAGAGGGTGAGGATGGGGTGTTACCTTTGGGATAGCCCAAATTCCGGGAACGGCAAAGGCCTGTGGGATCAGGCCGAGCGCCCTAGTTTGGGCTACACCTGCTGTGTTTGTGGAGCTGGGTTACTCCATGGCGAGCCCGTTGAACTTCATCCCTGGTTTTGAGGCAGTGCAAACTCCGAGCCCCGACAACCGGCTCTGGCAATACCTGCAATCTCAGGATCCCAGCGTCTTTCAGGATATTGCCCGCAATTCTTCTCCGGAAGTGCTGGAGATCTTGGGCCACAACATCCGCAGCTTGGTGGGGAGCTTGCCCTCCGATCAATTCGGGGTTCAGATCATCACCAACCGCGAGAGCTTGGCCAAAATGCTCTCCGGCGCGATGATGGGCGGCTATTTCCTGCGGGTCATGGAGCAGCGCCTAGCCCTGGAGCAATCTTTGGGCAGTGCCTCCCAGCCTGCCAGCGCGGATCAGCCTTCGCCAGCAGAGGAGGAGGGCTAGGCTTGCAATCCACCTTTTAGCGCCGCCGAGGAGGTTCCATGCTGGATGCGGGTTTCCAGGCAAAGGGATCCCAGTTCAGCAGCCCACCGCGGCGGATTTTGGTTTGCCCGGATAGTTTTAAGGGATCCCTGAGGGCACCAGAAGCGGCAGAGCACATAGCCCATGGGATCCAACAGGTGCTGCCGGAAGTCGAGGTGGAGCGGCTCCCCTTGGCGGATGGGGGAGAGGGCACCCTAGAGGTATTGCTGCCGACGCTGGGGGGAGAGAAAAAGGGTCTGTGGGTCACCGGCCCCCTGGGGGATCCCGTCTGGGCGGAGTACGGGGTGGCAGGAGAGCTGGCCCTGTTGGAGCTGGCCCAGGTGGCTGGCCTGACCTTGGTGCCACCGGAGCGGCGGGATCCCACCCGCACCACCACCTACGGCCTGGGGGAGCTGCTGCGGGCCGTCTGCCGAGAGCCTATTGCCGAGATCTGGATAGGACTGGGGGGATCCGCCACCGTGGATGGAGGGGCGGGCATGGCGCAGGCCTTAGGCTATCGCCTGTTGGATGGAGCTGGGGATCCCATCGGCTGGGGTGGGGCGGAGCTGGCCCGGCTGGCGCGCATCGAGCCCCCCGAACAGCCTGTTTGGCAGGGGAAACGGGTCCGCGGCCTCTGCGATGTGCAAAACCCCCTCACCGGCCCGTTGGGAGCCGCCGCCGTCTTTGCCCCCCAGAAGGGCGCCACCCCTTCCCAGGTGCAGCAGTTGGAGCAGGCGCTGCAGCAGTGGGCTCAAGTGGTGGAGCGAGATTTGGGCCAGGCCGTGGCCGGGATCCCGGGGGCCGGAGCCGCAGGCGGCTTAGGAGCAGGTCTGGTGGCTTTTTTGGAGGCCACTCTGGAGTCCGGGATCCAGCTCTTGGCGCAGCAATTGGCCCTGCCGGAGCGCATCCGCCGCTGCCATCTGGTCGTCACCGGAGAGGGCTGCCTCGACGAACAAAGCACGATGGGAAAGGTGGTGGGGGCCGTGCTGGAGCAGGCTATCCAAGCCCAAAAACCCCTGCTCATCCTCTGTGGCCAGGTGACTCCGGCAGCGCGCGCTGGGTTGGCAGCCCAGCCTCTTCCCCTTCGGGTTGGCGCCCTGTGCGACCGGATCCCCGATGTGGCAGAAGCCCAACGGCAGGCCGGCCATCACCTGGAGCAGATGACGGCCCAGGAGCTGAGAGATTTTCTGGAGCAGGATGCGGGGATTGGCCGGTTATAATGGCTTAAATCATCGTGTTTCGTAGGACATCATGGCCAGTATCGAGTTCTCCCCCGGCATCCAAGAGGTGCCCACCCAGGTGCGAGTGCTGAAATCCAAGACCGGCAACCGGGGATCCGCGATTTTCCGCTTCGAGGATCTAAAATCCGATACGCAAAACATCCTCGGCATGCGGATGATCGATGAGGAAGGGGAGCTGACCACCCGCAACATCAGGGCCAAGTTCCTGAACGGGGAATTCAAAGCCCTGGAAGTGACCTACGACATGGAAACCGAGGCAGAGTGGGATCGCTTCCTGCGCTTTATGGAACGCTTTTCAGCGGCCAACCAGATGGGCATGGCCTAGTTGCCGCCCTTCCCGCCTCAGCTTTTGGATTTTTTGCTCCTCTTGCCGGATCTGCGCTTGGCTTGAGGTTGGCCGGGATCGGATCCCTGGCCCTCTTCAACTGAGGGCTGCCCCAGCGGCGGCCGTCGCTTGTGCCAGTCGGTGCTTTGCTCATAGGCATAGGCCACCCGCAGCACCTTGCTCTCCTGTAGGGCATTGCCCACAATTTGCAGGCCAATGGGCAGCCCATCGGCAAACCCGCAGGGCAGGCTCAGCCCCGGCAAACCCGCCAGGTTCACCGGGATCGTCATCAGGTCGCAGAGGTACATGCTGAGGGGATCCTCCCGCTCGCCGATCTTGAACGCCGGGGTGGGGGTGGTGGGGCTGACCAGCACATCCACCTTCTCGAAAGCCTTGAGGAAGTCCTGCTTGATGAGGGTGCGCACCTTCTGAGCCTTGAGGTAGTAGGCGTCGTAGTACCCCGAGGAGAGGGCATAGGTGCCGATCATGATGCGCCGCTTGACTTCTGGCCCAAAGCCGTGGGCGCGGGTCTTGCCATACATGGCCAGCAGCGAGTCGGCAGGTTCCCGCAGGCCGTATTTCACCCCGTCGTAGCGGGCCAAGTTGGCAGAGGCTTCCGAAGGGGCAATGATGTAATAGGTGGCAAGGCCGTAGCGAAAACTGGGGCAGTCGATCTCCAGGATCTCGGCCCCCAGTTCTTGCAGATGTTGAATGGCTGCTTGGACGGCAGCGCGGGTCTCCTCCCCACATCCTTCTCCCAGCAAGTCGCGGATCACCCCGATTTTGAAGCCCTTGATGTCCGGGATCAGAGCCTGGCTATAGTCCGGGATATCCACCTTCAGGCTGGTGGAGTCCATCGGGTCATGGCCGGCGATCCCCTGCAGCAGCAAGGCCACATCCTCCACCGTGCGCCCAAACGGCCCCACCTGATCCAAAGACGAAGCAAAGGCCACCAGCCCGTAGCGAGACACCAGCCCGTAGGTGGGCTTGAGGCCCACCACCCCACAAAAAGCTGCCGGTTGGCGGATGGATCCCCCCGTATCCGAGCCCAGAGCCACCACCGCTTGGTCGGCAGCCACCGCCGCCGCCGATCCCCCAGAGGATCCCCCTGGCACCCGCGTCAGATCCCAGGGATTGGCGGTGCGCTGAAAGGCGGAGTTTTCCGTGGAGCTGCCCATGGCAAACTCGTCTAGGTTGGTCTTGCCCACCGTCACCATGCCCGCAGCCGCCAGCCGCGCCGTCACTGTTGACTCGTAGGGGGGAATGAACCCCTCCAGCATCCGGGAAGCGCAGGTGGTGCGGATCCCTTGGGTGCAGAGGTTGTCTTTCACGGCAAGCGGGATCCCGGCCAAAGGGCCAATCTCTTCCCCGGCCCGAATGCGGGCGTCCACCGCCCTGGCCTGTTGCAGAGCCAGTTCCTCGGTCACAGTAATAAAGCTCTTGAGCTGCGGCTCCAGTTGGGCCAGGCGCTCCAGGTACTCGCGGGCGATCTCTTCGGCAGAGCGCTCTTTGGTTACCAACTGGCTGTGTAGGGCGCGAATCACAGACATAGGCAAACTCGCAGGGAATGGCAAACGCCGATGAGGCCAGACCAAGTTCCCTCTAGACTAATCCAGATGGGATCCCTTCCCAACCCTAACTCCCTAAAGATCTCGTGGATCCCCCTCTCTTGCTAGGAGAGGATCTAGGGATGATCACATCAGCAGCGCCGAGCGCCTGGGCTGTTGGCAGTCAACGCCGTTCCAAAAAGTCGCGGCGCAGATCCCGAATCTCCTGCCGCATCTCCCGCATCTCTCGGGCCATCTCGTCAGTGCGCCGTTCCAAAGCTTCGGTGCGGCGCTCCACAGCTTCCGTGCGCCGTTCAATGGCTCGGGTGCGCTCGTCAAAGCGATCCAGCGCCTCCCGGAAAAACTGTGCCAGCATCGCCTGCCCTTCCCGCAGCTCTTGGATCAAAACCTGCTGGTTCTGCTGGGCAGCTTGCAACTCCTGGACGGCCCGAATCAGCCACTGCTCTTGCTCAGGTGTCATGGTTACCAAGGCGCTACAGAACAAGGAAATCCTACCACCCTAAATCTCCTCCTGGGAGAAGGATCCGGGGATGGTTACACTAGCAACGCAGAGCGCTTGAGCCCAAGCTACCGCCGTTCCAAAAAATCGCGGCGCAGATCCCGAATCTCTTGCCGGATCTCTCTCATCTCCTCCGCCATCTGGTCGGTGCGCCGTTCCAGTGCTTCTGTGCGGCGTTCGATGGCCCGAGTACGCTCGTCAAACCGATCCATTGACTCGCGAAAGAACTGCGCCAGCATCGCCTGTCCCTCCCGCAGCTCTTGAATCAAAACCTGCTGGTTTTGCTGGACAAGACGCAGCTCCTGCTGGGCAGCTTGCAATTCTTTTTGGGAGGCTTGCAACTCTTGGATGGCTTGAATCAGCCACTGTTCTTGCTCGGGCGTCATGGTTACTGAAACACTACAGAATAAGGAAATCCTACCACCACTAACTCTTCTCTCCTCCTGGGAGAGGGATCGGGGGCAAGGGATCCAAATCCAAAACCTCAATGGAGAGTAGGGAACTCGAATCCCTGACCTCTGCGGTGCGATCGCAGCGCTCTACCAACTGAGCTAACTCCCCGTAGCTTTACCAGAATAACCCGAATCCGCAGCCAAGATCTCCCCCGCCTGCAACTCCAGCTTGGGAAAGACCTTTGAGGATACCGGATCGGATCCCTTCAGCTCCAGCACATCGTACCAGCCTTCATGAAGCAGCAGCAGGCTCACCTTCTCCTCCAAGGGATCCACAACCCAATACTCGCCGATCCCCAAAACGCAATACTCTGCTTGCTTGGCCCGGTAGTCTGCTGCCCGGCTGGACTCACTGACTACCTCCACCACCAGTAGCGGCGGCGGATCCTCCAGGCGAATCAACGCCTCTCTGGATCCCATCTCCTGCCACTGTTCCAAAGGCAGCACCACCACATCCGGGATCCGCACCGTATCCCACCGGTGGCTGCCCCGCGGCGACTGGATCCCTGGGCTCCCCTGTATCGCTGTCCAGGGCAACTGCTGCCGTGCAATCTCTGCCTCGAAAACTCGGCTGAGAAAGTTTTGAATCTGCACATGCCGTCCGGTTGGAAGAGCCATGGGCACCAACTCCCCTGCCACCAGCTCATAGCGGGTATCACTGCCATCCGAATAAGCAAGGTATTCCGCCAAACTCAGGCGAGCTCTTGATGGTGCAGAAACGGATCCCATTGCCAAAGCCATAAACCGTCTCGGCCAAAAGTCTCTTTGCTGCCATACTAGCCTTGTCATCTCGCACAACCCCTCTCTTCCTCTAGGAGCAGGGCTGTGAGCGCTTGGGCCAGGGTTGGATGGAAGCTAACGCCGTTCCAGAAAATCGCGGCGCAGATCCCGAATCTCCTGCCGGATCTCCCGCATCTCTCGGGCCATCTCGTCAGTGCGCCGTTCCAAAGCTTCGGTGCGGCGCTCCACAGCTTCGGTGCGCCGTTCAATAGCCCGGGTGCGCTCATCAAACCGATCCATTGACTCGCGAAAAAACTGGGCCAGCATCGCCTGTCCTTCCCGCAGCTCTTGAATCAAAACCTGCTGGTTTTGTTGGACAAGGCGCAGCTCCTGCTGGGCAGCTTGCAACTCTTGGATGGCGCGAATCAGCCACTGCTCTTGCTCAGGGGTCATGGTCGGCGAGGGTTACAGAAGAATAAAAAAATCCTATCACCCTGCATTTCTCCCTGGGAAAGGGGCTGTGAGCGCTTGGGCCAGGGTTGGATGGAAGCTAACGCCGTTCCAAAAAATCGCGGCGCAGATCCCGAATCTCTTGCCGGATCTCCCTCATCTCTTCCGCCATCTGGTCGGTGCGCCGTTCCAGTGCTTCTGTGCGGCGTTCCACAGCTTCCGTGCGCCGTTCAATAGCTCGGGTGCGCTCATCAAACCGATCCATTGACTCGCGAAAAAACTGGGCCAGCATCGCCTGTCCTTCCCGCAGCTCTTGAATCAAAACCTGCTGGTTTTGTTGGACAAGGCGCAGCTCCTGCTGAGCGGCCTGCAATTCTCTTTGGGAGGCTTGCAATTCTCTCTGGGAGGCTTGCAATTCTCTCTGGGAGGCTTGTAGCTCCTGGATGGCTTGAATCAGCCACTGCTCTTGCTCAGGGGTCATGGTTGCTGAAGCACTACAGAATAAGGAAATCCTACCACTGCCAATTCTCCTCTCCCTCTGGGTGAGGGCCTCAGCAGCGCGGAGTGCTCGAACACCCCCTTGGGCCACCCAAAACAAAAACCCCTCTCTCTTTGGAAGAGGGGCTGGGGTTGAGGACGGAAATTCAAGCTCGATCAGTAAAGGGCTTCTTCTTGGTGGGTGATGATGGTGCAGTCGGAAGTAGGGTAAGCCACACAGGTCAGCACATAGCCCTGCTCGATCTGATCATCATCCAGGAAGGACTGATCGCTTTGATCCACCGTGCCGCTCACCAGCTTGCCGGCACAGGTCGAACAGGCACCGGCGCGGCAGGAATAAGGCAGCTCGATCCCTTGCTCTTCCGCCACGTCCAAAATGTATTCGTCATCCGGCACATCGATGGTGACGTTTAAGCCTTGCTCCTCGTTGATCAGAGTGACCTTGTAGGTAGCCATCCTGGGTGTGTCTCCAGAAAAAACATCCACTCCTCATCCTGCCACCCTTCTGCCCCGGATCAAGCATCCTTTTGTGAGGAAATAGGCAAATCTTCCGGTTTTTTCCAGGTGGATCCGCAAAAGCCATGCCGGGCAAGGATTCTGACTGCTCTTCCGGTGGCTCCACCTGCTTTGCTCCCAGAAGCCGCCACCCGACTCCTTCCCGGGACCCTGCCCGGTGTCTGTGACCCACGTCACCTTTGATCTTGTCCAGAAAAAATCGGCAGTACTTGCCAAAGCGGGCTAATGGGCTTGTATGATAAGCAGAGTAAACAGACGAGCCGCTTATCCAAGCGCGTGTGCGTCTTTCCTCGATTGGCTCTTTCCTACGGCCTGGCTTGCCCTGGGCGAGTTGATCGGGTAAGTTAAGGGAAGTGTTCAGCCGAACCCCACTTTTTTGGTTAAGAGGAGAACAATGAACGGAACAATGCACAAGTGGCTCCTGAAGTCACTCGGGTCTCTGTCTCTGGCTTCCACAGTGGTGCTGCTGCCCCTGCTGCTCACCGGTTGCGGCGAAGAAAGCAGCACCAGCACTGTTACACCCGTGCCGCCCCCACCACCCCCACCGGCTCCCCCGGCTCCGCCGCCACCACCTCCAACCCCTGTTCCTGCTCCCACTCCCACCACTGCTGGCCCCATCAGCGCTCTGCCCACTCAACTGGCCGCTCTCACTCCGGGGGGACAAGTCTTCTCCAACCCCACTGTCATTCCCGTTGGCTTTGGCATCCGCCGCTCCGGCGCAGGCGAGAACCTGCCGGTGGGCACCTACTCTGACTACCGAGCGGTGCTTTCCTTCCCCATTCCCGACGCCATTCCCCGCAACGCCATCGTGCAGGGGGCGCAGTTGACGCTGGTGCAGTTGCCCTCCAACGACTCGGCCACCATTCCTGGTTTTGGCGACCGGGGGCGGGGCTTCTTCTTCCTGGATCCGACACCGCACAACCTGCCGGCCAACAGTGTGGTGTTCCAAGAAGTGCGGCTGGGCGCGGTTGACAACGTGGTGTCCAGCGACTTCTTTGCGCCGGCGACTTCTGGCTTTGTGGCTTTGAGCTTTACGGGCAACGTGCTGGGCAACAACGATGTATCGGCGGGGCCGCGGCTGGCGGATGTGGGGCCTGGGGTGCAGCGGGCGGTGTCGGCGCCAGGCCCGCGCTTCTACCAGGTGCGGCTGCAGTGCGCCAAGGAGGTGTGGAACAACCAGGCCACGTCAGTATTCGCCACCTTAACTGCTTCCTCTATCGCCACAACTTCTGCAAGTGCTTCTGGAGCACCTGTATTTAACGCGGTTGCTCCTGTGGCAGTAGGGTTCACTGGGACCGTTGATGTAGGTCCAGGTGCCACTGCAAGCACCTATCAAGTTGACTCCACCTCCCCAGCCACGCTCACGATTACCCTCCTGGCCACCAACCCAGTTACGGTAAGCTTCAGTGCTGCAGGAAGCACCTTTACTGCTTTCCTACCCACTGGTCAGACTACCATTACGCAGAGTATACAGGTAAGTAGCCTTGTTGGTGGTAGCTTCACATTTGCCGGTCCGACGGTTCTTAATCTAGGTCCCGTCAACGTAGTCTTCAGTGCCTCTGGCAGTCAGCTCACTGGCCCGGTCAACCTGACTCTGGTTATCCCCAACCAAACTTTCTCCTACTCGGCCACCTTCACTGCCAGCCTTACCTCCAGCGGCACGGTGGCAGGCACGCCGGCCAATGCGGCTGGTTTTGAGATCAGCCAGGGGGCTACGGGCACCTGCCGGGCCGAGTTCGACAAAGAGCCGGCTACGGGTACGGGTGCTGGCCCTATCACCACCGCTCGCGGGCCACGGCTGGACATTACTTTCACTGTCCCGCGCTAGTCGGCAGGCTGTTTAACCCCTCGGCGGGCCTGAAAGTTCAGGCCCGTTTTTTTCTCGCGGAACTCAGATGGGTGTAGGATTAGAGGTTATGAAATCTAGGGATCCAGGCCAAGTGACACCCGATGCGCTGATAGCTACTTTGGAAGTGGCCATCCGCCACCATCAGGCGGGGGATCTGCAGCAGGCGGAGGCGGCCTACCGGCAGGTGCTGGCTCTCCAGCCGGAGCAGCCTGATGCTCTACACTTTCTGGGCATCCTCTGCTACCAAACGGGCCGGCTGCAGGAAGCCGCGGCCCACCTGGCCAAGGCCACTCAGCTGCGGCCAGAGCAGGCAGCTTTTCACAGCAACTTGGGCGCTGTATATCAAGCGCTGGGCAAGCGGGAAGCAGCTATCGAATGCTACAGCCAAGCGGTGGCGCTGCAGCCCGATCACCTGCAGGCCCTCTTCAACCTGGGCCTCTGCCACTTTCAACTGGGCCAGTACGACCAAGCCGAGGAGTATTACCGGCGGGCCCTGGCCCTGCAGCCCCAGGATGCCCAGATCCTGACGGAGCTGGCCCAGATCTACCGACAGAAGGGGTGGCCGGCAACGGCCATCGACCATCTAGAGCAGGCGCTGGCGCTAGAGTTTACCCCAGAGCGGGCGCAAGAACTGGCAGAGCTCTGCCGCGAGGCCGGGCAGTTGGAGCGCTCCGCTGAGCTCTATCGGCAGCTCCTGGAGCAGGATCCGCAGCAAGCGGCCTTGCACAATGGCCTGGGCTTGACCTTGGCAGAGCAAGGGAACTGGGAGGAAGCTATTGCCGCTTTCCGTCAGGCGCTGGAGCTGGATGGGCACTTGGTGGAAGCTCACATCAACCTGGGCACTGCTTTGCTGGAGCAGGGACAGCCGGAGGCGGCCATTGAAGCCTATCGGGCGGCTTTGGCGCTGCAGCCGGATCGCCCGCGGGTTTACTTCAACCTGGCCACAGCCTATCGCAAGCTGAAGCAGCCGCAGCGGGCGCTGGACTACTACCATGTGGCCCTTGGCCTGCAGCCAGACTACGCCGAGGCCCATCGCGGCTTGGCCAACCTTCTGTCAGATCGCAAGCTGCGCAAGGTGTTCTCCAATGGACTGCTAGACAGCATGGCCCACCTCAGCCGCGCTCTGGGTGTGCGGCCCAACCTGGCCGAGGCCTACTTCGAGGCCGGCTGCCTGCTATTGGATCAACTGCGATTCAAGGAAGCCATCCCCTTGCTGGAAGCGGCCCTAGAGCACAAGCCTGACTTTGCCCTGGCCTACAACAACCTGGGCCTGGCCTATCGGCACTTGAACGAGCCGGAAAAAGAAGAGATTCAATATCGGCAGGCGCTGGTGCACGACCCAGAACTGGGAGAAGCCTACTGCAACTTGGGGCTGTTGTTGCAAAGCCAGCACCGCAACGAAGAGGCCCTGCCGGTTTTGCAGGAAGCGGCCCGCCTCAAGCCGGACTTCCTGGATGTTCACCGGGCCCTGGGATCCGTTTACAAAGAGCTGAACCGCCTAACCGAGGCACTGGAATCTTTCCAGCGCGCCCTGGAGATCAACCCCGAGGATCCTTCCACCTATGCAGGGTTGGCAGGCACCTTCCTCCAGCAATGCCGCCACGAGGAGGCCATCAAAGCCTACCGCAAGTCGGCCAAGCTGGCTCCGGGGGTGATCGCTTTCCACGGCAACATCCTCATGGGCCTGCACTACGCCCCCGATTTCGATCCCGAAGAGACCCTGCGGGAGCACAAGAAGTGGGGGGATGCCACCCAAGCCTCGGTGGCCCATCTGCGGCGGCCCTACCACCGGGATCGGGATCTGAAGCGGCCTCTGCGCATCGGCTACATCTCCGGAGACTTTAAGCTGCACTCCGTGAGCATGTTTTTTGAGCATGTCTATAACCACCACGACCACGAGCGCTTCCAGATTTATTGCTATTCCAACGGGCCGTATTCGGACATTGTGACCGAGCGGATGAAGGAAAAGGCCGATGCCTGGCGAGACATCCACAAGATCCGCTCCGATGTGGAGGTGGCCGACATCATCCACGAGGACAAGATCGACATTTTGGTGGATCTGGCTGGCCACACCGCCTACAACCGCCTGGGGGTGCTGGCGCTCAAACCTGCCCCCATCCAGGCCACCTATCTAGGCTACCCCAACACCACTGGTTTAACCTTGGTGGACTACCGCATCACCGACGCCTATGCCGATCCGCCGGGCATGACGGAAAGGTACCACACAGAAAAGTTGATGCGCCTGCCTAAAAGCTTTCTCTGCTACAACCCTGTGGATATCTTTCCGCCGGTTTCCGAGCTGCCGGCCCTGGCTGCCGGCTACGTCACCTTTGGCTGCTGCAACAACCCCACCAAAATTACCCCCAACGTGGTGGCAGTGTGGGCGGAGATCCTCAAGCGGCTGCCCAATGCCCGCATCCTGCTCAAAAACATGCGCTACACCGACAGCAGCGTCTGCGAGATCTTCTGGGGGCACTTCGAGCGGCACGGGGTGGATCGGCAGCGGGTGCACCTGGTGGGAGATCGCCGCAGCATTCCAGAGCACCTCCAGATCTACAGCGAGATTGATATCGGCCTGGATCCTTTCCCCTACAACGGCACCACCACCACCTGTGAAACCCTCTGGGGCGGTGCGCCAGTGGTGGTCTTGGCAGGCAATGCCCATGTCTGCCGCGTGGGAGTCTCCATTCTCACTAACGTGGGGCTGCCGGAGCTGGTGGCCCAAACGCCGGAAGAATACGTGGAAATTGCCGTGAACTTGGCCAGTGATCTGGAGCGGCTGCGCCATTTGCGCCACAGCCTGCGAGGCATGATGGAGAAATCGCCCCTGCGGGATCCACAAAGCCATGCCCGCGCCCTGGAGCGGGCCTATTGGCAGATGTGGAAAAACTTGGTGGTCAGCGGTCAGTAGGTTCCTCGGATTCCGAAGGAGCCACCTGCTCGAAAATGTCCCACAGCTTGGCGGCCACTGTTGCCCAGCTCAGCTCCTTGGCCTGTTCCAACCCCTTGGCAATGAGGGGAGAGCGTACCGGGTAGCTCTGGATGCGCTGCAAGGCGTCAACCAGCTCTTGAAGAGAGCCTTGGCAGAGCAGGGCTGTCGGGTTTTGCAAGGGATCCTTATCTTTTTTCTCTCCAGAGGCAGTTGCCGACTCCGAGCCGGAGGCATTTGGCTGCTCATCCCGGTAATGCACCACAGGACAGCCGCAGGCCATAGCCTCAAGGGGGCTGCTGGGCCGAAAGGTGGAGTGGAAAACCAGCGCCAGAGCCGAGGAATAGGCGCAGGCAAGCTCGGGATTGTTCAGGCTGAGGTAGCGAAGGCCTTCTCGTTGGGGCAGTTGCGCTTTGACAGGATCCACCTTCAGAGGACTGGGAAAGGCAAAGACCAGCTCGGTGCGGGAGAGCTTTTGGCCCTGCAGGATCTCCCAAGCTTGGCTGACAGCCTGGATGCCACGGTAATCAGCCAGCTGTTCGGGCAAGACGGCCAAGAAAAAAGGGCGAGTCAACTGAAACTTGCGGCGAAACTCGGCCATGGCATCGGGAGCAGCCGGCTTGGCCCAGCCTTCAATGGCCGGGTAGACTAGCGACATCTGCTCGGGAGGGATCCCGGGGTAGTGGGTTCGGAAGCCAGCAAGCACTTCATCGGAGAAGAAGACGTAGTGGGCAGCAGCCAGGATGGCATTTTTCTTCTCGATGTATTCTGGATGAAACTGGCTGCCGGCCTCTGCTTCTAGGTCGTAGATGAAGGCGATGGAAGGGGTGGAAATGGGGGTGGTGTAGCCGGTGGAGAGAAACAGCCTAGCCTTGAGCTGGTCGCAGGCGCTCTGCAGGCCGGTGCGATCCTCATCTGCCTCTGCAAAAGCAAAGCGGGGGATCTCGGAAAAAAAAGTTCCCGGCGGCAGCCAAGTTTGCCCGCGGGTGAGCACCACAAACTTCGTTGCCTTCTTGGCCTTGACCCACTCTTCAATGAGGCTCAGCCACAGGTAGGACTGATCCAAAAGTGGAGAGCGAGAAAACCCTTCCGACTGCCAGATAACCCCATCAATGACGATCATCCCCCACCTCGTCTGAGCAATTTAAGAGACATTGAGAGCGGCAAACATCCTGGCCAGGTAGAAGTCTTTGTAACGGGTTTGGGCAATTTGGTCATGGACGCCCAGGATGAAAGCTACCAGATCGTAGGACAGGTAAATCTCATGCAAAACCACCGCCATTGCCAGCCGCTGGCGCGAGGAAAGCCGACCCAAGTGCATAAAGTTTTTGACGTAAACATAGTCGCACCACAACACTTGGGTGTAAGGGCGATAGGTTCTGGAGGAGAAAGGCTTGAGGCAGGCGCCAAAGTTGCTGGTCATGCCGTGGAGGAGAAAGCCTTCTTCCCTAAGGGCAATATCTACGTCGCTGAAAAGAGGTTGGCCTTTGTAGAGAGGGATGTACTCGACTTCTGTTTGGATAACAGTAACACTCTGTAGAGTTTTTCTAGCGCCCCGGATAACATCCAGCTCAGCTCCCTGAACATCCATCTTGAGAAAGTCCACTTCGCCCAGTTCTGGAATGTCATCCAAGCGGGTAGTCTGGACTTCCTCGACCCGAGTTACCCGAGAAACTTCCGCCAAGTTCTCAAAATGCTGGGCTAGCTCCTGATCGGGCTCGTAAAGAGAGGAGGTGTAGCCGGCATTGGTGAAATAGAACTTGCGGCGGGATCCATCCCCAATGAAGTAGGGAAAGTACTGCCGCTTCACTTTGTCGGCGCGAGGAGCCTCGGCTAGGGCTCTGGCGTTGAGCTTTTCGCATTCTTCTTTTTGGGGCTCAAATCCTATCACCTGGGCATGTCCTTCCTGAACCAGCTTGTCGAAGTTATCGCCGCCCAGAAACATCGCCCCCACGTCTGCAATTCGGATAAAAGGCATGTCTTTGCCGAGGATCTCGCTAATCGGGAAAGGCATTGTTCTACTCCACAGAAACGGCTAGATCAGACCAGCTTTGCTCGCCAGAGAAAAGCGATTCGGATGCACGGCAACCAAGTTTAGCGCAGTTGGCAGTTGCACAGAAGCCTGAACGGTACTGAGATCTTGGATCATCGGGTTGTAAACATAAATGAGATAGCCTAATTCGGCGAGAAGCTTCGCCGACTCCAAACCTGAAAACTGGCCGACATTTTGGTTTTCAAACAGGATTACCGGGCTGCAGGTCTCGATCAGCTTTCTCCCCCCCTTCAGAACAGGAACCTCTGCCCCTTCCGCGTCAATTTTGAGCAGATCGATGGTGGGCTTGCTCTCTGAGATCCACAACTCGTCCAAGGTGATTTGCTGCACCGGCTGGGTTTCTTCCACAACCGACATGGGATCCGTGACGATGCGGTTGAAAACGCTGGCCCCTTCGCAAACCAAATAAACTTCCCGAGGCTCTTCGCCAACTGCAGCTTCCACGACCTGTACAGAGGGATCGAGTTGGTTTTGAGCAACAGTTGCCCGCAAGCACTGCAAACACCCCGGCGTGGGCTCGATGGCATAGACTTTCCCAGCCTTGCCCACACAGCGGGCAAAGAGAAAGGTGTAAACCCCAACGTTGGCCCCAACGTCAATGGCGTTCATGCCCGGCTTGAGGATTTGCCGACACAGCTCGATTTCACTCTCAAACCAGCGATCTTGAGCCAGGAGGACGAAGGTCACAATGCTTTTAAGATCTGGCTCTAGCCTTAGCTTGTACCCCTCATACTGAGTCCAAATTTCCATACTGGCCACCGCCTCCGAGGCTGGATCTCCGTTAGGAGGCGTTTCTAACTCTTGCTCTGCTGAATCCGACTCCGCCTTGGAGGGATCCTGCCGCGGAATGTAGCGATCTAGAGCCAGTTGCAGCACTTGCAGGGCCCTGTCCTTCTGCCCAGGGAAATGGTCGGCTATTTTCTGCAGCAAGAAAGCCCCTTCCGGCTGCGCCTGCGCTGCCGCATTCATGGCAACCACCATTTGCGCCTCTAGATCCTCTGGGTCAATGGCTGCAGCCAGCCGCCAGTAGGGCAATGGCTCCGGTCGGTAAACGACTCCGCTGTGGTGGGCCAGCCAACGGGCCAGAGTGTGGAGGTAGCGCTCGCGGGGGCCAAGGCGGGAAGCAGAAGCGGCCTTAGAAGAGCGGCGGGCCTTTTTGCCGGCGAAAGCCAAGCGGGGGGGATCCCAAGCCAGCCTGGGCTGGGATCCGGTTAGGCCCAATCTGGGATCTTCTAGGTAACGCTGGGTCAAAAGCCGGGAGAGCAGCTCTTTTCCCTCTTGGAGGGCCGTGTAGCCGCTTCCCAAGGCCAAAAGGGCATGGAGGCGATTGAACTGGGAGGGGAGATGGTTGGGATCGAGATCCAAACCCTGCCGCCAAGCTGCCAGAGCCATGGCCCAAGCCGCACGTCGCTCCCGCGAGGTTTTGGCTTGCTGGGCCTTCAAGCAGTGAGAGATGCCCAGCTCGTTACATTCATCGGCAGTGGTGGGGATCCCCATGGCTTCGCTAACTAGGCTGCTGAATTATCCTACCACCTTGCCGGAGCTGCACTGGGTCTTCCGTAAACAGGCAGAGGAGAAGATGGAAAAAGTCTGGTAGCCTAGGAGAGCGATGCCGCTTGTGGTTGAGGGATGTTCATGGTGCGTCGTTTCCCCGTCTGGATTGCTGCTGCCGCCTTGGCAGGAGGGATCGCCTGTACCCAGGCAGCTCCTGTGCAAACTCCTGACCAGGTGGTGAGCACTTTCATCGCTGCTGCCGAGAAGGGGGACTGGGGCACGGCAGACAGCTACCTGACGGAGCGCTTCAGCAATGCCCTCCGGCCGGGATCCCTGCCTTCGATTTGGGGCACGGTGGGGAAAAACGTGCAGGTGCGCAACCAAGAGGTGACCGGGAAGACGGCCTATGTCTGGGTGGAGGGCACCGACTCGCTGGAGGATGCGGCCCAGCGCCTGGGGCTGGATCCCTTGACGTTGCGCAAGTATTTGACCCAGCCGGATCTGGCGGATCCGACCTATCAGCAGTTGGCCCCCCAGTTGGTGGGGATGCGCCTGGAGGGAGAGACGGTAACCTCCCGCGTCAAGATCACCCTCTACCAGCAAGATCGCGGCTGGCGAATTGAAGTGTGGCAGCCGGATAAGCCACCTGCTGCTTCGGGATCCCAGTCGGAAAACCCAGAAGAGACAGAAGCAGCGGATCCCGGTGAAAATTCTGCATCTCCAACCGAGAACCCCTAGGACTGTTACCTGCAGGGAGATTGGGGAGGGTGTGGATGTGAGAGCGTGGTTTTTCTTGGTGCTGGCTTTGCTGCCTCTGGGGGGTTGCTGGCAGGCCAAAACGGCGGAGGAAACGCTGCGGGAGTTTGTCCAGGCGGCCAATGCCCGCGATTTTGCCACCGCAGAAGCCCTGCTCACTCCGCGGCTGCTAAAAGGGATCCCTCCGGGGGCCTTGGATCAATCGTGGCCCTCAGCGGAGGAGTTTACCCTCACCCCCATTCAAGCGGTGGGCAATACGGCCATTTTCCGGGTGGAGGCAATCCTGAAGCCAGAAGCGGTGGTGCCGACTTTGCGTTTCCAGTTCACCGCCGAGGAGCTGCAACGATTTTTAACAGAGCCGGATCGGGAGGATCCCCGGTTTCGCCCTTTTCGCTCTCAGTTGGGCTTCTACGAGCCTTTGCCGGAGGGTCGGCTGCGCGCAGTTATGGAGGTTACCCTCTATCGCCAGGCCCAAGGGTGGCGGGTGGAGTTGGCTCGGCTGCAGCCTTTGAATACGGTGGTTCTCCGCGAGCCGATCCAGTTATCAGAAGAGGCTCAACCTTTTCAGCTAACGGGAACGGTGCGGCTGCTCAACCGCAAGGAGGGCTGGATTGGGGTCAATTTGGAGAAAGTAAGTCCCAGCTTGGAGCGCTACGCGGGCACGTGGGTCTCGGTGGTTCCCGCTGAGGATGTTCAAGTGACCCGCCTTGGCCGTTCTGCCAGTTGGCTGGATCTGCGCCCAGGCGATGCGGTGGAAATGGAAGGCACTGTTCGGTTTGCCGTCAATGTCGATGCGGAAGGGGGGATCCCAGCGGCCATTCGGGCCGAGCAAATCAGGGTACTCAAAGCAGACTCAGAGGGATCCGGATCCCAGCCTTAGGTGGGACAGCGTGTGTGGCCATTGCAATTCCAACTGGGACACTGCACCCATACCTCAACCGTTTCTCCCAGAATGAGATAAGGGGGCGTCATAAATTGGGAAGGACAGCTCCTGAGGGAGCAAGTCCTGTTAACGCAGGGGAGAGTCCAACAGCACCACCAGCCGCTCTTCCAGGAACTTGAGATTGGCCACCACTTGGTTAAAGGCCTCTTCGGGGGTCCAATCCATGAGATCTAGCGCCTTGGCCGCCAGGGCCTGTACAGGAACAGGCTCTTCTCCAAAAACATCGATCAACCAGCGCACCGAGAAGGGATCGATGGTGATGTTGCCCTCGGAGCCGGGCCAGCCGTTGATGTTGACCGGGCCATTGTCGCGGATGGCATTCTCAAAGGCAGCCTTGGCGTTGAGCCTCAGCAGCAGAGGATGCGCCTGTACCAAGCCATTTCTCCATTCCTCGCTGCTGAAGGGTTGAGGAGAAGTCGCCCCGGTGGGGTGGCCACACCAGAAGTCGATCAGGCGGGTCAGGTTAGGAAAGATTAACTCGATAAAGTGCAGCAGCTCCTCTTGGTTGAGCTTTTTGATTTGGCGCAGAGCGTAGGGAACGGGCTTGGTGAGGACCCGCTCCAGCTTCCACTGCTGCCAATTGACCATGCTGATGAACTCCAGCCCGGCCTGGCGGAGCATCTCAAAGACCTGAGGTACGGTAAAGCCTTTGTCGCTGCGCAGCAGAAAGTTGGCCAGGATCCCATTGGTGGTTTTGATGGCATCCCCCTGCCAGTGGCTTTTGACGAAGCTGCCCTCGTGAAGGGCATCCATCAGCTCCCTGAGGATGGGAACGGCTTTGGCAGCCGGCTCATCCATCACCCCCAGCAGCTCCATGGCATCCTGCATGTTGAAAATAAACTGGCGCTGGTAAAGGCTGTGGACATTGGTGCGGATGATGCCGTCCGGTTTGAGGACTTGGCGCATGCCTTTCAGCCCCGCCACCGGATCGTCCAGTAGGTAGAGCACGTCGTTGCAGGCGATGAAATCGAATTGCTCCCCCAAGGCTTGCAGGTCGGTGATGTCCATCACCTCGAAACGCGCCTCTTTGATCTGGTGGAACTCGAAGCGCTGCCGGGCCATTTTCAGGGATTCTGCCGAGATGTCCACCCCGACGAAGGTGGCACCCGGATTGGCCGTGGCCAGCACAAGGGTTTCCCAGCCGGAGCCACAGCCGGCGTTGAGCATCACTTTGCCCTCGGGTTTGACCACCTTGCGGTTGCGGCGATAGTAAGCGGTGGTGAGGCTGTTGGCAAACAGCGCGAAGTTATCCGTAACCGTCTGCTCAATCGGGACATTCGGGTAGGGAAATTCGTCAAACTGCGCCTGAACCAAGCGGGACGTCGATTGCTCCGGCATAGGGATCCCTGCCTTTCTAAGCTTATTAGGATTCTAAAGCGATTCCAGGGTTTAACCTAGGCGCTGCTCGGTTTCGGGATCGAACAGGTGGAAGCGATCCATGTCGAAGATCACTTCCGCCCACTGGTTGACGCGCAGCTGGGTACGGGGATCCACGCGGGCAATAAACTCCTGCTCGGCCAGGATCCCTTCTCGGTCGCTGGTGCTGAGATAGAGGATTACTTCATGGCCCACCAGCTCCGTTACCGAGACCTTAGCCCGCACCGGGGCAGGTTGGATCCCTGGGGGTTGGTAGTGGGGATCGTGGATGTTTTCCGGGCGGATGCCGAAGATGACCGACTTGCCGACGTATTGCCAATAGGGCTCTGCCTGGTGGGGCGGGATGGCCACGCGGAAGGCGCCGGTATCGATCCAGAGGGTGCCCTCCTGCTCCCGCAGCTTGGCCTGGAAGAAATTCATGGCGGGGCTGCCGATGAACCCGGCCACAAACAGGTTGGCCGGGCGGGTGTAGAGGGTGTGGGGGGTATCCACCTGCTGCAGGCGGCCATCCTTCATGACGGCGATGCGGTTGCCCATGGTCATGGCCTCCACCTGGTCGTGGGTAACGTAGATAAAGGTGGTGCCCAGTTGCATGTGCAACTTGCTGATCTCGGCCCGCGCCTGTACCCGCAGCTTGGCATCCAAGTTGGAGAGGGGCTCATCCATCAAAAACACCGCCGGATTGCGCACGATGGCCCGCCCGACGGCAACCCGCTGCCGTTGCCCACCCGAAAGTTCCTTGGGCTTGCGGTTGAGCAGGTGTTCGATCCCAAGGCGCTTGGCCACCCCCCTAACCCGGCTTTCGATCTCCGCCCGTGGCAGGCCGCGCAGCTTGAGGCCAAAGGCCATGTTCTCGGCCACGGTCATGTGGGGGTAGAGGGCATAGGATTGGAAGACCATGGCGATATCCCGATCCTTGGGGGGGACATCGTTCACCACCCGGTCGCCGATGTAGATGGATCCGGCGCTCACTTCTTCCAAGCCGGCCAGCATGCGCAGGGAGGTGGTTTTGCCGCAGCCGGAGGGGCCGACAAAGACGAGAAATTCCCCGTCTTCGACGGTGATGTTCAGGTCATGGACGGCGGTGGTGTCTCTGTAGCGCTTGGTAACGTGTTCGTAGGTAACGCTGGCCATGCTCTCAACCTTGGCTCCGTTGCGCACTCAAACCCTATCCAAAGCGGCGGGCAAAAGTCAAATGGGGTTCGGTTTAAGTTCGCTAGGGAAGGCTGGGGATCCCTGCAGCGAAGCCAGTTTATGGTCGTTGCCCCTGCCCTTGCCCCGGCCCCTTTCCCAGAAGGAGAGGGGAGCTGGGAAGCCATGGAATCTTGAACCGAAATGTAAAAAAAGGTAGGCTCATCGCCTACCTCTATGGGATCCTTTTTCCCTATTAGGAAGTTGCCTAACCTCTAGGCCATCAGGAGACAACGCTCACTTTAACCACTTGGGCTTTTTCAGAGTCCGCTTTGGGCAGAGTCAGGGTGAGGATCCCATCTTTGTATTCGGCTTTCACCTGATCGTGTTTGATCCGGTTCGGCAGCGGGATCACCCGTTGGAAGCGCCCGTAACGGAATTCAGTCCGGGTTACCCCTTTGTCTTCAGAGCGCTTCTCAAATCGCCGTTCCCCAGTGATGGAGACCGCTTCGGCTGTGGCTTGGATATCCAAGTCGTTGGGGTTCAAGCCGGGCAGCTCCAGCTTCAGGGTAATGGTTTCGGGATCATCGTGCATCTCCACTGCCGGCATGAAGGCGAAGCCGTCAGCTTCGGTGGTGCGAGGGATCAGCCGGTCGAACATCCGGTTCATTTCCCGTTGAATTTCGTCAATTTCCCGAAATGGATCCCAGCGGACAAGAGCCATAGAGCATCCTCCTCCTCTGTTTTGCTTTTTTGACTTCCAGTTCGAGTTTTTAGCTTAGCTTTCGGGGCTCAACTTTAGAGGTGCAAGCAAAACCTCTATGCTTCTAGTGTATTCAAATCTATTCCGAGAAGTGTAGGGTTTTCTGGAATGTTTCTTAGGTGTTTACCCTACAGGTTTATCCATCCAAAACCCTCTGGGACTCCGTATGTTTGGGGCGGCGATGAAGTTTTGTGGGTAACCACATACTGAGACCGGTGGCCACCATCACCAGCAGCCCCAGTCCGTTTAAGAAGGGGTAAACCGCTTGCAGGTCGAGGGGGCCCCACTGCCCTTTGTGGATTTGGATCAGCCAGTAGTAGTCGAAGTTTTCGTTAAGGCGGGCAATTTGATACAGGGATCCCGTCAGCACCGTTACCACCAAAGGCAAGGCCAGGATGGGGGCAAGGGTGCGGTGGATGCGGCGGATCCTCTTTGGATTCAGGGCCATTGAGCTTTCTCCAGGGCAATGGGGCGATCCCTGCCATGCTATCAGGGCAGCTAGCCCCTATTCTCGCTCAAGAACGGCTCCTGGACAGCTCCTCCACGTGCTGCCGCGGGATGACCCGTCCTTCGTCCTCAAAGCCAGGGATCTCGTGGAAGTTGAGGTAGCGGTACAGCTCGCCGGCAAAGGGCTGGATCTTGGTGGAGACGATCTCTCGGTACTCCTCAGGGGTGGGGATCCGGCCCAAAAGGGCGCAGGCGGCGGCCAGCTCGGCGGATCCCAGA
Source organism: Thermostichus sp. MS-CIW-38 (assembly GCF_054058415.1). Lineage (NCBI taxonomy): Bacteria > Bacillati > Cyanobacteriota > Cyanophyceae > Thermostichales > Thermostichaceae > Thermostichus > Thermostichus sp. MS-CIW-38. The sequence continues at coordinate 110,236 of NZ_JBSSAH010000005.1, forward strand.
TAAACCCGCGCGTCTTTGCCCATGCGGTTGTTGAAGTTGCGGGTGGAGGTGGACATGACGGTGGCCCCGTCTTCCACGCGGGCTTGGTTGCCCATACACAAGCTGCATCCCGGCATTTCCGTTCTGGCCCCGGCGGCAGCAAAGATGCCGTATACGCCTTCCGAGCGCAGTTGTGCCTCATCCATGCGGGTGGGTGGACAGATCCAGAATTGGCGCACCTTGGCCCGCCCTTGGCCTTCTAGAACCTTAGCGGCGGCGCGGTAGTGGCCGATGTTGGTCATGCAGGAGCCGATGAACACCTCGTCGATTTTGATGGGGGTGTCTGGATTGCCTGCTTCGTGTTGGGCATAGACCTCGCTCAAGGTCATCACCTTGTCGGGATCGTTGGGGGCACAGACAATTGGCTCGGTGATGGTGCTGAGGTCAATTTCGATGACTTCGGCGTATTCGGCGTCGGCATCCGCTTCCATCAGGCTGGGGTTGGCCAGCCAGGCTTCCATTTTGGCGATGCGCCGCAGCAAGGTTCTCGCATCCTGATAGCCGCGGGCGATCATGTTCTTCAGCAGCACCACGTTGGAGCGCAGATATTCTGAGACCGTCTCGAGGCTCAGCTGGATGGTACAGCCGGCACAGTTGCGCTCTGCCGAGGCATCGGTAAACTCGAAGGCCTGCTCCACCTTCAGATGCGGCAGGCCCTCGATCTCCATGATGCGCCCGGCAAAGACGTTTTTCTTGCCTTTTTTCTCAACGGTGAGCAGCCCCCTCTGAATGGCCACGTAGGGGATGGCATGGACAATGTCCCGCAGGGTGATCCCCGGCTGCAGTTCCCCCTTAAAGCGCACCAGCACCGACTCCGGCATGTCCAAGGGCATCACCCCCATGGCGGCGGCAAAGGCCACCAGACCGGATCCCGCCGGGAAGGAGATCCCCAAGGGGAAGCGGGTGTGGGAGTCGCCCCCGGTGCCGACGGTATCCGGCAGGAGCATGCGGTTGAGCCAGGAGTGGATAATGCCATCGCCGGGACGCAGGACAACGCCCCCGCGGGAAGCGAAAAAGTCGGGCAGCTCTTTGTGGATCTGGATGTCCACCGGCTTGGGATAGGCGGCGGTGTGGCAGAAGCTCTGCAGCACTAGGTCGGCGTTGAAGCCCAGACAGGCCAGCTCCTTCAGCTCATCGCGGGTCATGGGGCCGGTGGTGTCCTGGGATCCCACCGTGGTAATGAGGGGCTCACAACTGGTGCCCGGGCGCACGCCTGGCAGCCCACAGGCTTTGCCCACGATTTTTTGCGCTAGGGTATAGCCTTTGCCAGTGTCTGCCGGGGGAGTGGGGCGGATAAACAAGGTGGAGGGAGGCAAACCCAAAGCTTGGCGGGTTTTGTCGGTGAGGGCACGGCCAATCAACAGGGGAATACGTCCCCCCGCCCGCACTTCGTCGGGGAGGGTCACGGGCCGCAGGGAAAAGGTGGAGAGAACCTGGCCGGTCTCAGAGCGGATCACGCCTTCGTAGGGGCAAATGGTAACCACCATGCCGGTTTCCAAGCGGGAGACATCGCACTGGATGGGCAAGGCCCCGGCATCTTCGGCGGTGTTGAAGAAGATGGGCGCAATGGTGCCCCCCAGGATCACCCCCCCAGCCCGCTTGTTGGGCACATGGGGAATGTCGTGGCCGATGTGCCAGAGGAGTGAGTTGAGGGCGGATTTGCGGGAGGAGCCGGTGCCCACCACATCCCCCACAAAGGCAACGGGATGGCCACGGCGCTTCAGCTCGGCAATGGCGGCCAGGGATCCCGGAGCGCGGGACTCCAGCATGGCCTGGGCGTGGAGGGGGATATCCGGGCGGGTGGTGGCGTGGGCGGCGGGGGAAAGGTCATCGGTGTTGATCTCGCCGGCAACCTTGAACACTGTTACAGTGATTGCTGCGGCCAGGGGAGCTTTGGCGGTAAACCATTCGCCCTTGGCCCAGGACTCGATCACCTGTTGGGCATAGGCATTGCCGGACTGGCTCAGCTCCAGCACGTCGTGAAAGGCATCGAAAACCAGCAGGGTGTGGCTGAGGGCGCGGGCTGCTGCCGCTGCAATCTCACTCCGGGGATCCCGCAACAGATCCAGCAAAACCTGGACGTTGTAGCCCCCCAGCATGGTGCCCAAGAGCTCCACCGCCCGCAGGGGAGTGATCAACGGGGATTCAACCTCCTCCTTGGCCACAGCGGCCAAAAAGCCCGCTTTCACATAGGCGGCTTCATCGACCCCCGGCGGGACGCGCTCTGTTAAGAGGTGCAACAAAAAGGCTTCTTCGCCAGCAGGCGGGGCCTTCAGGAGCTCGCACACCTGGCTGGTCTGGGCAGCGTTTAAGGGCAGCGGCGGGATCCCTTGGGCCTCGCGGGCAGCGGCGTGTTGGCGGTATTCGGCCAGCATGGGGGTTTAGGCACTCGACGTGGGTATTTATTCTACCGCTAGCTCGGCAGAGGAAAGGTCCTCGAGAAGGGATCCCATTCGCTGGCGGTAACTCAGCTTGGCCTAGGATAGCTCCGCCAACAGCTCTTTTTGGTAAAGGCCAATACAAGCCTGGATCAACTCGTCCAGCTCCCCATCCAAGATGGGCTGCAGAGGGAAATTCTGGTTAAGGCGGTGGTCGGTAACGCGGTTGTCCTTGTAGTTGTAGGTGCGAATTTTTTCCGAGCGGGATCCCGTTCCCACCTGCATGCGCCGAGCAGAGCTGATGGAGGCCTGTTGCTCCTGCAGCTTCATCTCGTAGAGTTTGGCCCGCAAAATCTGCATGGCCCGCTGGCGGTTCTGCAGTTGGGAACGCTCCTCGGTACAAAACACCCGGATCCCGGTGGGCTTGTGGAGAAGATCCACCGCCGTCTCCACCTTGTTCACGTTTTGGCCGCCTGCCCCCCCAGAACGTGCCGTTTTGATTTCGATGTCTTTCGGGTCGATGACCACCTCCACCTCGTCCACCTCTGGCATCACCGCCACCGTGGCCGTCGAGGTGTGGACACGGCCTTGCGCTTCGGTGACGGGCACCCGCTGCACCCGATGCACGCCAGCTTCAAACTTGAGCTTGCTGTACACCTGATCCCCTTGAATCTCCAGGATCGCCTCTTTGTAGCCCCCCAGCTCTCCTTCCGAGAGGCTCGCCAGACGCACCGACCAGCCCAGCTTTTCGGCGTAGCGGGTGTACATGCGGGCCAGATCCGCCGCCCACAGCGCCGCCTCCTCCCCACCGGTGCCGGCGCGAATCTCCAACATAATGTTTTTCTCGTCGTTGGGATCCCGGGGCAGCAGCAGCAGGGTGAGCTTTTCCTCCAGTTGTTCTTGGCGGGCCCGCAGTTGCTCAAGTTCCGCTCTTGCCATCGCCTCCAGCTCCGGGTCGGAGGCCGATTCCCGCAAAAGTTCTTCCGTCTGTTGCAGATCGCGATTCAGCTTTTGCCAGTCGTGAAAGGCTTGGACAGTCGCCTCCAAGGAGGAGCGGGCCTTGGCAATCCGCTGCAGCTCAGCTGGATCCGTGGCCACGTCCGGATCGGCCAAGCGCACCGTCAGCTCCTGAAAGGTGGCTTCGACATTCTTAAGCTGGTCGATCAGTTGAGCAGAAGCCATAGACTTGCGATACCCAGGAATCCAAGTATTGCCCACACCCAGATGGGGGAACCTCTACTTGGCCTTTTTGCCACCGCTCATGCCGTATTTGCGCATGAACTTCTCCACCCGGCCTTCGCTGTCGATGATCTTCTGGCTGCCGGTGAAAAAGGGATGGTTGCCCGACCAAACATCCACCTTGAGCTCCGGCTTGGTGGATCCCACCGTCATCACCACTTCGCCGTTGCAGATGACTTTGGCTTCTGGATACCACTGCGGGTGCAATCCTTTCTTGGGCATAACCCTTTCCTCCTCTGGGCCTGTTTCTATACCCTTGTCTATCAACATCTTCCTCTAAAAACAACGGCAGGGATCCCTAGCGTTTCGAGTACTGGGGAGCCTTGCGGGCCTTGCGCAGGCCGTATTTCTTCCGCTCCACGGCGCGCGGATCCCGTTTCAGATAACCCTCTACTTTCAAAGGGCCGCGATTGGCCGGATCCACCTCGCAGAGGGCGCGCGCCACCCCCAGCTTGATCGCATCCGCCTGGCCGTGAACGCCGCCGCCATGGGCTCGCACTAGGATATCGTAGGAGTTTTCCAGACCAAGGATCTCCAGCGGCCCCTTCACACTGGCCAGCAGGGCTTCTTGATACTGCAGATACTGGTCTCCCGGCCTGTCGTTGATGATGATTTTGCCCGTGCCGGGCACCAAACGCACGCGGGCAACGGCGGTTTTGCGGCGTCCCGTTCCCCAATAAACGGCTCGTTGGCTGCTCGCTTGAGTCATGGTTTGGCTCCTGGGATCGTGTTGAGGGGATAAACCTGGGGTTGCTGGGCCTCATGAGGGTGGTTTGGCCCGACATAAACTTTCAACTTGGTGAATTGCCGCCGGCCCAACCGGGTGTGGGGCAACATTCCCTTGACCGCTTTTTCCACCACCCGCTCCGGCAGGCGCGCCTGCAGTTGGGCAAAGGTTTCCACTTTCATGCCGCCGGGACGGCCAGAGTGGCGGCGGTAGAGCTTTTGGGTGCGCTTTTTGCCGGTGACCACCACTTTCTCAGCGTTGATCACAATTACATAGTCCCCCGTATCCAGGTGAGGGGTGAAGTCCGGTTTATGCTTACCCCGCAAGAGGGTGGCCACAGCGGCGGCCAAGCGGCCCAGGCGCTGATTGGCAGCATCCACCAGATACCAGCGGGGCGCCAGAGTTTCGGGGTTGGGAAGGGGAGTTTTGTTCATGGCAGGCAAGGAAACATATCAGGACAAGCTTGGAGATCGCCCAGATCAACCGCAGGAATGGGCCAACGCAGCCGGCGACCGGAGGGCGGAGGGAGGCTCTGTGGGCAAGGCCCAAAAGGGCGGCGAGTGGGCGAACTGTTGACCGAAGGGATCCGCAGCATAGCCCACATCCGTCAGGCATAGCCCTTGCGGGGGAGCGCTGTAGCGGGTGCGCATCTGGCTCCAGTCGTTGTGTTGCCACAGGTGGACAAATTGGGCTGGGCTGAGCTCGCCTCGGCCCACCACCTCTAGGGATCCCACCAAGAGCCGCATCATCCGGTAGAGGAAGCCGCTGGCCTGCACCTCGATGCTGATCAAGTCCCCCAGCCGCTGGCAGAGCACCTCCTGCACCTGTACCCGCGAGTGGGGCCGATCCGATCCCCGCCGCCGGAAGGCTTCCAAGCTGTGCTCCCCCAGCAGGGAATTCAGGGCTTCCGCCATCGGCTCCACCTGCAGAGGCCAACGCACTTGCCAGCTAAAGAGGCGCCAGAACACATCCGGTCGCTCCCGGTTCAGGATCAGGTAGCGGTAACGGCGCCAGCGAGCCGAAAAGCGGGCGTGCCAGGAGTCAGGCACTTGAGCAGAAGCCAGCACTACCACATCTTCCGGCAGACAGTCGTTCAGCACCCTCGACCACTCCGCCGCAGGGATGCCGGAGGTGGTGTCGAAGTGGGCCACCTGGCCTGCAGCATGAACCCCCGTATCGGTGCGACCGGCCCCATAGAGGGTTACCGGATGCCCCGCCCGCGACGCAATCGCCTCCTCCAGCACCCCTTGCACGGTACGGCGGGCTGCCTGGCGCTGCCAGCCATAGAACCTGCTGCCGAGGTACTGAATTCTCAGGGCAATGCGACGGTACGGCATGGATCCCTTTCCACTACACCAGCTCGATGACCGCCATTTCTGCTCCATCCCCCCGCCGATGCACGGTGCGCAAGATGCGGGTATAGCCACCGGGCCGATCCCGGTAGCGCTCAGGAGCCTGCTCAAACAGGGAGCGCACCAGCTCCTTGTCGTAGATGTAGGCCAGCGCCTGTCGCCGCGCCGCCAGGGATCCCTCTTTGGCCAGGGTAATCATCTTCTCGGTGGTGGCCCGAATGGCTTTGGCGCGGGCTTTGGTGGTGGTGATCCGCCCTTCCCGCAGCAGAGCCGTGGTCAGCGCCCGCATCAGGGCCTTGCGCTGGTCGGCGGGCTTATTGAGGTGGGGGGTACGACGGCGGTGGCGCATGGTAACCTCTGTCTTGTGTCCTACACTCTTCGGGGATCCTTGCGTTTTGACGCGGTTGTGCTAGCGGTGCAGATGCTTGAGACGGAACCTAAACTCTAGGCCTTGCCTTTTTCGCGGGTGCGGGGCAGTGTCAGACCAAAGCGGGCTTTCAAAGCCTGCACCACCTCTTCGGCAGACTTCTGGCCAAAGTTTTTGATCTCCAGCAGATCTTCCTCGGTATAGAGCAGCAGATCGGCCACCGTGTTGATCTGAGCTCGCTTCAGACAGTTGTAGGCCCGTACCGAGAGCTGTAGCTCCTCGATGGGGATCTGGTTTTTTTGGTTGTCCTCGTCTGGCTTGGGCGGCACAGGAGCATCGAAGCTGACCTCCTGCAGCGGTGCGAACAAGCCCACCAAAATGCGGGCCGCTTGGCTGAGGGCCTCTTGCGGGGTGAGGCTGCCGTTGGTCCAGATTTCCAATACTAGCCGATCTTTTTCCAGGAATTGACCCACCCGAGCTGCTTCCACAGCGTAGTTCACCTTGCGCACCGGCATGAAGACAGAGTCGATCTGCAGAAAATCAATCGCCATCGCTTTGCTGTCGGAGTAATCGACGGCGCGGTAGCCATGTCCCCGGCCAATCATGAACTCCATTTCCAAAATCGCCCCTTCCGCCAGGGTGGCAATGTGGTGACGGGGGTTGATCACCTCCACATCGCTGGGCAATTGCAGCTTCTCAGCAGTAACTTCCCCTGGCCCCTGAGCCACCAAGCGGCCCACCTGAGTCTCGGGGGAACTGGAGCGCAGCACCAGCTCCTTCATGTTTAGAAGGATCTCCATCACGTCTTCCCGCACCCCCGGCACCGTGGAAAACTCGTGGGTCACCCCGGCAATGCGTACAGCAGTCACCGCCGTCCCCTCCAGATTGGAGAGCAACACCCGCCGCAAAGCGTTGCCCACCGTGATCCCTTGGCCGCGCTCCAGCGGCCCCAAAGCAAATTTGCCGTAGTGAGCGCCACTGTCATCCCGACGAGATTCGACACACTCGGTCTGGTAGGCAACAGCACTTGCGCTCGCTCTGCTGCCCAGAGAGTGGGAGAGGGTTCGGCTGGTTTGAATCGTCATGGTGGCCCCGTCCGTCTGGCTCGACATCCGTTTGGAGAACTGATGAAACTTCGAGGTCATCTCACGCTTGGGCAGACCTGTAGCTCTGGAGCAAACTCCTACAGACGCTCGACCGGCCCTCAACGCGGGATCCTTCAGACACGCCGCCGCTTGGGAGGACGGCAACCGTTGTGGGGAATGGGGGTAATATCTCGAATCAGAGTAATTTCCAGGCCCGTTGCCTGTAGAGCGCGAATGGCGGTTTCCCGACCAGCTCCCGGCCCGCTCACCATCACTTCGATCTGGCGCATGCCGTTCTCCATGGCTTGACGCGCCGCACTTTCTGCTGCCATTTGGGCGGCGAAGGGAGTGCCCTTTTTGGCCCCTTTGAAGCCCGTAGAACCTGCCGAGGCCCAAGACACCACATCGCCGTTGGGATCCGTGATGGTGACGATGGTGTTGTTGAAGGTGGACTGAATGTAGGCCACCCCATTGGGGATGTTCTTTTTGACTTTACGTCCGCGCCGTTGCTGCCGAGCCATGATCCAGGTGTCCTTGCAATCGACTGTTTGGGGTTGGGATTCGGGATGGTGGAAGAGTTTTGCCTTCCGCGCAAAGCCGAGCGACTACTTCTTGGCAGGAGCTTTCTTCTTGCCGGCCACCGTTTTCCTGACCCCCTTGCGGGTGCGGGCATTGGTGCGGGTGCGCTGGCCACGCACGGGCAGACCCAGGCGGTGGCGACGACCTCGATAGGTGCCGATGTCGATCAGCCGCTTGATGTTCATCGCCTCCTGGCGGCGCAGATCCCCTTCTACCTGGTATTCGCCCTCCACCACCGTCCGTAGGGCGGCCACCTCAGCGTCGGTGAGGTCGCGGGTACGAGTATCCGGATTGATGCCGGTCTTCGCCAAAATTTGGCGGGAGCGGGTCAGCCCAATGCCGTAAATATAGGTCAGGGCAATCTCCACTCGCTTTTCTCGGGGGATGTCAACTCCCGCAATCCGTGCCATAGTCAGGGGTACCTTATCGAAATCAAATCAAACCAAGTTGCCTGCCTGAGATGGGATTTTTATTCAGGGGGATGTGGCCGTGGAGATGCTGGTCTTGGGATCTATGCTCGCCGAGAGATCTGGCCAAAGTTTTGCTCAGTTGTGTTGGGATCCCTCGCTTCTGTCTCCCATTGCAGGCTGGACACATCCTGCATCGAACCTCTAGCCCTGCCGCTGCTTGTGCTTCGGGTTGGAAGAACAGATCACCATCACCCGACCATGGCGGCGGATGACTCGGCATTTCTCACAGATCCGACGGACGGAAGGCCGCACCTTCATGGTTGATCCTGACAAAACCAGCGAATATCCATTCTATGTTCGTCTGGGCAGCCTGTCAAAATGTGTTTGGGTTTGCTGACAGCGAGCGGACAGTCGGGTTGGCTATGCTGGTTGGGCGAGGATCTCCTGAGTCAAAGTAGGCGCGACTGTGGGGTGGAGAAGGCCATGCGGTGGCAATGGCTGGTTGTGCTGAGTGGTGTGCTGGGGCTGGGATCCCCTGTGTTGGGGCAAGGGATCCCTTTGCCGGCAGCAGGCTCCTCCTCTGCGGTGGAGAACTTTTCGACGGACGGGAACGGCCTGAGGACAGAGGGGGATTGGCTTTTGCCCTTGCGCAGCTCTGCCGATCGCATCGATGGGGTACCGGATCGGGGCTGGGTTGCGGTTGGGCTGTTGGAGGAGCAGGCCGTGACCCTGCTGGATGGGGCCAGCGGGGATCCCCTGTGGCAGGTGGCGGTGGGGTTTGCCCCCAGTGTGGTGCGGGTGGATGAGGCGCGGCAGGTGGTCTATGCCTCTGGCCCCAATGCCCCTGGGCTGGTGGCCCTCGATCTGCTGACGGGGGAGCTGATTCAGGCCTATGGGTTGCCGGCGGGAGTTTTGGATATTGCCGTGGATGGGGTCACAGGGCGGGTTTTCGCCTCCATGCCTTCTGCCCAAAGTCTGGCGGTGATGGCTGCTCCCCTGCGCGTCAGCGGTGCGCAAAGCGATCCCTCAGAGCAGCCGCAAGCCCGCAATTTGCCGATGCCCGGCCCCCCCTTGGCGCTGGCCTATGATGCGCAGCGGGGATCCCTGTTTGTGGGCCTAGCCGGGGAGGATCCCCTCAGTTTGCTGGTGGTCAACCCAGACAATGGGGAGTTGTTGGCCCGTTGGCGCGGCGGCAATACTCCGGAAGCGATGGCTTTGGATGCCGAACGGCAACGCTTGGTGGTGCTCAACTCGGGCAGCCAAGACCTGACGGTGCTGGATCTGAGCCGCAGCGGCGAGGCCCTGCAGCGGGTTGGCCTGGATTGGCGACCGACGCGGCTGGCCCTTTCCCCTGATGGACGTTGGGCTTACGTGACCTCCCGCGATAGCGACCGCCTGCAGCTGGTGGATTTACAGACGGGGCGATTGGTGGCCTCGCTGCGGCTGCAGGGACAGCCGACGGGTCTGGTGATGCTGGGGGAGCGGGATCTGTGGGTGGTGGCAGCAGGGATCCCAGCTTTGCGCCGTTTGCAGGATATTCAGGCTCAAGTTGGCGACGGCGGGACAGAGGTCCTGAACGGGGGAGTCCCCTCTCCAGGCAACCGCGGTGTGGTGACCGGGCGGGTGCTGGATATTGCCGGCCAACCTGTTCAGACGGGGGTTTTGCACTTGGCCGCCACGCCAACCCAACCCCAGCAAACTGTTCGCATTGCTGCCGACGGCACTTACGTGCTGCCGGAACTGCCGGCCGGCCTGTATTTGGTGGATGTGGAGGTGCCGGGTTTTCCCCTGACCAGCACCCAGGTGGAAGTCCGGGCCGGCTTTGTCTCCACTCAGGATATTCGTCTGCCGCCCGGGGAACCGACCCGCCAGCCGGAGGGCATTGGCCTTTTGCCGGATGAACCCGTTTACTCGGATGAGCTGGCCCGCCACCTCAGCATGGCCCTGAAGGAGTTGCAGCCCCAGCGACCGGTGATCCTCTTGAAGGGGCCTTTGGGGCCGGATCCTCGGTTTGAGCCGCTTCTGCCCCTCACCCAGGGCCTAACGTTGTTGGATCGGGATGAGCGCTACACCTCCGATTTGGCCAAGCTGAAGGTGATCGGGGATGCCCTGGGATTGCGCTACATCCTTTTGACCCAGATGCAGATCTCGCGGGACTACAACCGCCAGGGCAACTCTCTGCTGAATACAGCCTTACGCTTTGTGGCCCCGACGGTGCCGGTGGAAATTCCCAATTTCACCCCCAACCAGTTGCGCAGCCGCGGGGTGGTGGTGGTGGTGGACTTGCAGAGGGATCGGCCTGGGGATCGGGCTCGCTACTACGAAGCCTATGGGCGGGATGATGTGGGCGGGGATCCGATGTTTGAAGATGCGGCAGCGGGCCTATTTCGGCTGCAGGTGCGCAACATGGTGCCGGTGTTTGTCCAACAATGGCAAACCAACAACCCCTTTTCGGGGTGAGGATCCCTGCAGCAGGATCTTGCCCTGTTCGCGTCAGGGGTGCGGAGCAGAATAGAACCGACTGCTACTACCGGGTGCAACCTTCGCCATGCCTTTTTTCTTCTTTCATCCTCTCCGGCACAGGATTAGCTATCGCTACGCAACGCTCTCGCGAACAGGCAGTCTGGCCCTCTGCGGCTGGCTGGCACTGGCTTCAGGAGCGCTGGCTCAGGCTCCGGCCACCCCCATTCCGCGGTTGACGCCGTTGTTTCCCTCCCAAAACAGAGGGCAGCCCCAGGGAACGGCGCGGCTGGTGGGGCAGGTGAGCAACAGCGTGGGGCAACCTGTGGCGGGGGCACAGGTGCAGTTGGAGGGCATGGAGAACCCCAATCAGCCGATTCAAACCGATGAGCGGGGCGCTTTTGAGCTAGACCAAGCCCCAGCCGGGCGTTGGCTGTTGACGGTGTGGCACCCCGACTATGAAAAGGCAGAGCAGGAGATCCTCCTGCAAGCGGGCCTGACCACCCCTGTGGATGTGGTTTTGCAGGTGCCGATTCGGCCTCAACCCCGCCGTCGCCTTGGCATTTTGGGGGTGGGAGGGTTGGAGCATACCCAACTGTTGGGCCAGCGCCTGGCCATAGAGGCGGTGCGTCTGGGCTTGATCCCCAACGGCGAGAAGGTGGTGCCTCTGGACAACCGTCGCATTCAGCCCATTTTGCAGAAGGTGGGCTGGCCCATCTACGAACTGTTTGAGTGGGATCGCCGCAAGCCCGAAGCAGTAGGCCAATTTTTCGATTACCTGGGCCTGGAAGCCATCGTCATTGCCCGCGTCGATGTCCTCACCCGACCGGCTTCGCCAACGGAGTTGAGCCTGCGTTCCCGCAGCCGCCTGGAACTGTGGCGGTTTGATGAGCAAGGCAACCTGGTGGCGGATGTCTTGGCCGAGGCCAGTCGCGATCAGGTGGAGCGGGGCAACCTCAATGCTGCCGAGCTGGCCCAGCTTTATCAAATCCAAGTCACCCAGATGGCTGCTGAGGTGGGATCCCGCTGGAAGGAGCATCACCCGCTGGCCCAGTACCTAGAACTGGCTCAGGGAGAAGCCCCACCCCCACGCTCTCGCCTGGATACGGCTGTGGAGCTGCGCATCCCCTCTGCCACACCGACTCCCTAGGTCTTAAGCAGAACAGCTCCGGGATCTCTTCTGTTGTCGTGAAAGGGATTGTCCTGTAAACTACCCGACTCCGACCGCTAAAGCGGTACGGAGCGGGCTTTCAGTAGCCCTGAGCCTGCTCTGCCCTACCAGAGAACAAAACAGGCCCGAACCTCTAGGCTGGTTTACGGCAGCCCCCAAGAGCGCAATCACATTCGCACCATTCAAATCCGCATCCCCTTCCCATCCACAGTGTCCACACTTAAACTGCTTCCCACTGCGATAGGATTGCGCAGGGTCGGGATGAATGTGCAAGCACCGGTGGCAGGTCTGCGACGTGTAAGCAGGCGGCACAAGAATCAGAGAAACCCCTGCAACCCTCGCCTTGTATTCCAGAAATTGACGTAGTTGGTAGAACGCCCAACTGTTGGCCCTGCGCCTTTCGGTTTTGCTGCGTGGCTGTTGATTGACCCTTTCCCGGATCCCTGTCAGGTCTTCCAGAGCAATAGCGCTGTTGGTAGCTTTTGCCCTAGAGACAATAGCTTTGGAGATGCGATGATTGACCCACGTTTTTGCTACGCAACGCTGACGCGACTGAAAGCGTCTCTCCTTGCCAGACAGCCGTTGCAACAGTTCTCTGCATCTGCGCCGCGAACTGCGTGTGCCCTTACTGGCTTTGCGTTGGAGTACCGCCCTCAACCGGGAGTAGTGGTCTCGGATTCGGTTCAACTGCTGTCCATTCCAGTTATCACCCTCTGACGTATGGGCAATATCTGTCCTTCCCAAGTCCACCCCCAGCACTCTACCCGTGCGTTGCGGTGGGCACGGTTCCGTTTCCACACAGATCTGAATAGAGTAGGAGCCGTCTTTACGCTTGACCAGAGTGGCAGATTTGGGATTGGAGCCCGCCAGCCGTTCTCTCTGGTAGCGGCCAACCGCCAGCTCAAAGCGCTCCCGACCCTCCACCGTGGTCAGCGACACCGTCCAGTCTTTCTCGCGGAACGAAAAGATACGAGCGTCGTAGGTAGCGAAGCCACCCTTGTTCGCGTTAGCGTCGCGTAGCGACAACGCTTTGACGGGGCGGTTTTTCTGTTGGGCAACTTTACGGGCGCCGGCCAGCCGTCTGCAGACCTGCTGAGCCAAGTTACTGGACAAGTCGAACCGGGCGCGGATTTCGCGGTAGCACAGAGACTGAAGCTTAACGGCGTTGACGACTTTCTCCGGCGTGTTCTGGTTGACCCAGTTCAAGGCTTGGCCAAAAGCCTCCAAAGTCGCGTCCAATTTGGCGGCTTGCGACTGGGACACCTTGAGCTTGCAGGATACGGTCAGGACTTGGGTCATAGTTCTATCATAACTTCCGCATTCCTCCCGGCACTGACCCTACGGGTACAGTGCGGGGCTCCTGCGATTTCTAGCTGAGTTCGTCTAGCAACGACGGGAGGAGCCGCCCGAAGAGTGGCGAGAAGAGCTGCCCCCCGATGAAGGGCGGGAGGAGGAGCCGAAAGAGCCAGAAGAGCGCGAGGAGCCGCCACAACAGGAGCTTGCAAAGCTTGGATCTGGTTTTGCAGTTGTCTGCAGCGACGCTGCCTGCGCCAGTACATTGTGCCGCCGATTATCCCTGCAGCACCTGCCCCCACCCCTACCAACGGCCAGGGCGAAGGGGGAGGCGGGTAGGTCATGCCTCTGTTGAATTGCTGCCCGGCGCTGCAGCCGGCCTGACCGCGTCAGCGCTGCAGTTCCCCCCCCAGCGCTTTGCTCCTGACGCCAGCTGTCCCATGGGCTATTTTTGCTGGGGATCCCTTCCGATGGCGCGATAGGGCGAGCCACCCCAGTTTCAAGGCCGGCCCCAGCACCTGCCAGCCGCGAAACCGAACCACCAGGGATCCCTGTCCGCACCAGCCGATGCGGGTGAAGGTCAAGCGCAGGTGTTGAGCCAACTGAGGGGGTAGAGCGGCGATTAGTCCCAAGCATTGCCCCGTCAAAGCCGGATCGGCAAAGCCAATTTCCACCCCTCCTTGCCAAGATTGGATGTGGAGCTGCTTGCCCAGCTTCCACAGGTAGGGCCAATCTCTGGGGGAGCAACGTTCTCCCCGCTGCGCCGGCCAACGGCCGCGAAGGCGCAGGGATCCCCAACGCCATTCCCAACCACGGCGGCTGCCCCGCACAGTCCACCCCCCCCACCCGTGCCATTTCCAGATCCAGGCGAGGGGTCCCTGCCAGGGTTTGCGGTAGCGCAGAATGAGCTGTTGAGGCCAGAACAAGAGAGTTCCCACAAAGACGGCCAGCAGCAATCCCAAAGGACTCCGTCCCGCTAACGCGAACAGCTTGAGCACCGACTGGGATCCTCCGCGGTCAATCCATAGCGGGCCAGAAAACGGGGCAAATCGACCACCAGGCAGGTGTAGGATCCCTGCATCACCAGCCGCTCCTGCTGGGTGATCTCCACGTGAAACCGAATGCGTCTTCCCTCCACTGCCACGACTTCGACCCGCATCTGCAAGGGATCCCCCGCCACCGCTGCCGACCGATGTTCCAAGGCAAAGCGGATCCCGACCGCCGCTTCCTCCGGCTCGTAGAAGGGCTGCAAGGTGGTGTGGCTGCACCGCTCGATCAACGTCAACAAAGCCGGGGATCCGATCACCTTCACACCGGGGTTGCCCAGGGCTGCAGCGGTTTGTTCCGGGCCGAGGATCCCCTGCCAGGTGCCGAGGGTGCCCAGGGGAACAGGTTTCATCAGCGGGCGGGGGCGCGCATTCTCCCAGAGTGCCATAGGCTCCAGCCTTGCCAGAGCAGGAGAATCAACGCCAGGATCCCGACCACCCCGGCCAGCACCAGCGCCCGTTCCCAGCGGGTGGCATGGAAGCCGGTTACCGTCCAATCGCGGCTGAGGTTGGATCCCAGAATGGCAAGCACAGCCAGGCCCAAACCTCGGATCCCCAGAGATTCCGCCCCTCTTCCCTCCTGCTGCAGGAGGATGGGCTGCAGCGCCGCCAGGATCAAGGCGGTGGTCAAGGCTCCCAACAGGAAGGCCGCTTGCGGCTGAGCGTGAATGAAGTAGCCCACCCCCACCGGCAGAGCCAGGCTGGCCAGCGTCAGAGCGATCCCCGTCTGCAGGGGTTTGTCTGGCCCGTATAGCCAGTGAATGAGCGCCGCCAGCGCCATGCCCGCCATGCCCAGGTACAGCGCCGCCGACACATAGGGTTGGGTGAGGTCGATCCCGGCAACCTGCAGGTTGAACTGGTGCAACAGGTTTTGCAGCAGAGGGCGGGCCGACAAAAACAAAGCGGCCATGGCCCCCCAACGGCTGGGAAAAGCCAGACATCCCAGCCCCAAGAGGGCCGCCCCGTAGGATCCCCCCAATCGCAGCGCCAGCAGCGCTCCTCCCCCCACCAGCGTTAGGCCCACACAGGCCCGCCAGAGCAGCCGTCCTTGTTGCTCGGCAACGCTGACGCGACCGGCTAAAGCCTCCGGCCCGCTGACATGAGCAGGTTCCCCTGCCAGCGCGGGGATCCCCTGTCCCATCTGGTTTTCCAAGGCAAGCAAGGCCCACGAGAGCAGCACCCCCACCCCGTAGAGCAAGGCCCAGAAGGGATCCTGGTATAGGCCGTTGCGGGTCAAGGCCAAGGCCAGCGCCAGCGCCACCAGCCACCCCACCCCATGCCCCACTGCCGACAGCAGCCCGGGGGAGTCTTCTGAGGCGGTCAAGAGCGGCACAGTGCCTGCCACCAAGCTGAGGGCGGCCAGCCCCACCGGCAACAGCACCTGCCAAGGGAGATCCGGCTGGGATCCCATCTCCAGCAGGCGAGATCCCCAGGTTATGGCGGCAATGCCGCTCCACCCCTGGCCCAGCGCCATCAGCAAGGACAGAGCTTCTGTTTCGGCCAAGACCCCCAGCAAAGGGATCCCCACCAAGCCCATCCCCAGGCCGCAGCCCCACAGAAAGAGCATTCCATGTTGCTCCGCAACGCTGATGCGACCGGGGGAGCCGATAGCCAGACTTTGCCAGGCCGCCAAACTGAGCAACAGCACCACCAGCCCTTGCCCGGCCCGACCGCAGCCACTCAACCCCAGTAAACCCACCCCCACCAGGCCCCCCAACAACAAAGCCAGGGGGATCAGATCCGGCAACTGACCCAGCCAGCACCCCAGCGCCGCCAAGGCCACCAAGCCCAGCCCCACTGCCGGTTGCCAGCGGCGAACGGATCCCCAGCGGCGGTAGCGAATTGCTTCCAACAGCAAGACCACCAAGCCAATCGCAGCCGCAATCGCCAAAACTCCACCCAGCACGTGCTCCCTCCTTTCAAGCCCTGCACCAACTATCGCCTATCGCTGTCCGGTCATCATCGCCATTCAGCTAGAAATCGCAGGAGCCCCGCACTGTACCCGTAGGGTCAGTGTCGGGAGGAATGCGCTTTGATGAAGTACAATGAACTTATGAGCCAAGTCCTGACCGTCTCCTGTAAGCTCAAGGCGTCCCAGTCGCAAGCCGCCAAATTGGACGCGACGATGGACGCTTTTGGCCAAGCCTTGAACTGGGCCAACCAGAACACGCCGGAGAAGATCGTCAACGCGGTCAAACTGCAATCCCTTTGCTACTACGAGATTCGAGCCCGGTTCGGCTTGTCCAGTAACT